>JAAYIB010000142.1 GCA_012744295.1 Acholeplasmataceae bacterium | reverse complement strand
GGGTATTACGGCGGCATCCTTGGGTCGTTTGTTGAAAAGCAGAGGTTTCACGGTTACAATCCAGAAGTTTGATCCCTACATAAACGTGGACCCCGGTACAATGAGCCCCTATCAGCATGGGGAAGTCTTTGTAACTGATGACGGAGCCGAGACAGACCTTGATCTCGGTCATTATGAACGCTTCATTGACATTAATCTCTCAAAAAGCTCCAACGTGACGGCGGGACGGATTTACCAGAACGTCATTGAAAGGGAAAGGCGCGGAGATTATCTCGGCCATACCGTCCAGGTCATACCGCACATCACGAACGAAATCAAGGAACGTATTTACCGTGTCGGACGTCAGGACAATGCTGACTTTGTGATTACCGAAATCGGCGGTACGGTTGGTGATATTGAGAGCCTGCCCTTTTTGGAAGCCATACGTCAGGTCAAAAAAGATGTTGGCAAAAATGACGTCTTGTACATCCATGTCACGCTTGTACCCTTCATTGCAGCCGCAGGAGAGCTAAAATCCAAACCGACGCAGCACAGCGTAAAGGAGCTTCGTGCCATAGGAATTACGCCGGATATTCTTGTCTGCCGCGCCGATAAGGAAATTCCCAAGGAAATGCGTGAAAAAATAGCAATGTTCTGCGATGTTGACCAGGACGCTGTTTTCCAAGCCATTACCGTTCCAAGCATTTATCAGGTGCCGCTGTTGCTTGAGCAGCAGGGCCTGGACGCGGTTGTCCTCAGGAAGCTTGAAGTTGAGGACAGGCCAAAGGATATGAGCGCATGGCACAAGCTGGTAGACAACATCCTGCGGCCGCACTCGAAGAAAGTGTGCGTGGCCATTGTCGGCAAGTATGTAGAGCTTCAGGATGCCTACATCAGCATTGTTGAAGCATTGAAGCATGCAAGTTTTTATAATGACGCCAATCTCAGCATAAAATGGGTTAATGCCGAGAAGATAGAGGCGGCAGGTACGGACATGGAAGAGGTTATGGCGGGCGTAGACGGGATTCTGATTCCAGGAGGGTTCGGCGACCGCGGCATAGAGGGCAAAATCAAAGCCGTCAAATTTGCGCGTGAACACAAGATCCCCTTTTTCGGCATCTGCCTTGGCATGCAGTGCGCTGTCATCGAATATGCACGCAGCATGTGCGGCATGCCGGAAGCCAATAGCACCGAGTTTAGGGAGAAAACGCCTTATCCCGTCATCTATCTGATGCCGGAACAAATGAGCGTGGAGATAAAGGGCGGCACCATGCGCCTCGGTCAATATCCCTGTAAAATCGCGCCGGCAACCTTGTCCGAGCAGGCTTATCGTGCACCCTTGGTTTATGAACGACATCGACATCGTTACGAAGTGAACAACGATTTGAGGGAAACGCTGGTGGCCAAAGGACTGATTATTGGCGGCACTCTTCCCAGCGGACGTTTGGTGGAGATTATCGAACTGCCTAAGGCGGTACATCCCTGGTTTGTCGGTGTGCAGTTCCATCCGGAACTTAAATCGCGTCCGACTAATCCCCATCCCTTATTTCGCGAATTTATAGCAGCTGCAGTTAAATAATGGCAAATGCAAGGCAGACTCTTGGTCTGCCTTGTTTTATTGTCCGCGCAAAAGCGTCCGGTCTGTCGGCACTTAATGACGAGGCCTTGGGTCTGTAATAATTCGGCACATTGGAGTATAATGGTACTGATATGAAGAAAAGCCCGGTTAAAATTTTTTTATTGGCGGCGAGGTGAAAAAATGCTGAAAAGGATATTTATCAGTGCGATACTGCTTATCGCGGTACTGTCTTTTGTTATTTC
>JAAYIB010000141.1 GCA_012744295.1 Acholeplasmataceae bacterium | reverse complement strand
GTCACTGGCCTTTTTGGCTTCTGATCCAGGCCAAGCCTCCCATCAGCAAAAAGCCGCCTATATTGACGAAGGTTTGTGCGACCTCGGCGTTGAAATGAATCTTCCACGCCAGCCAGTTCAGCTGGTCGGCAGGAATCGCAAGCGATGGAGCAATCTTGGCTATAATTCCGTTCGAAATAATACCTGTAGGCGCAACCGGCGAAAAAGCAGCTCCGTTGGCAGCACCGACAACAATCAGCGTCATCAGGAAGGCTGGCATATTCACGCGTGTGGCAATAGCCATAGCAACCGGTGCAATCAATGCACAGCCAGCAATATTACCGGGGCCGATTGTGGCGATAAAAGTAGTAAGCATAAATATAATGAAGGGAATCCAAGTCGTGTTGCCCTTGCAAAGACGCACGGAGTAAGCGGTCAGCTTTTCCATGGTTCCGTTCGTCTGAGCCAAACCGAATAAAAATGTTACACCAACTAAAATCATAAATAGGGACAGAGGGAATGAACTCATAACCTTTGATCCCGTAAGATTGCCCCAAATGCCGCCGACCAGGATGGCAAAGCCAATTCCCAGGAAACCGACGTGCAGGTCATCGTTCACGCAGCTGATTGCCACGAGAACCACGAGGGCAATGATTGACATTAAAGCAGCTGTTGAAATGTCCATTGTTATCGCTTCTCCTCACATTATTAGATTCTATACACTTACAATTACGCAGGTATATTCTTGATTGATTATTATCCGAGATGAAATTAACGTTTGTTCCTTTCTGATAATATCAATGGGCCGTACGTACAAGTGAAGCGGTGAGTTAAGAAAAATCCGGCTCATTTCCTGTTTCAACAAATCACGATGCCTATCAATGATGAACGTTCGGGCAGTCTTTTCATCCGAACGGGCGAAGCCGGCCGGATACTTCTGCCTAAATTGCAAGCAACTACACCTCTCTTTCGCTTAGAGTGCCACTTGGGCAATTCATCACTTAAAGCTATCTATTCATCCCAGAAAACCAATGGAGAACATTCTTGTCTGATCCTATGCAAACAAACCTTATAATATGCATTTCGTCTCGGTCAGTAGATAACGTCCACAACAACTGGCTGTTCGCCCTTACGTACGGCATCCCTGCGAAACGTGCCGGTGTAAGTCCAGCCCATGAACAACCAGAGCAGCGTGCTGGCCCCAATCGTCCACAACCGTTCAACAGCGAGATAATTGGCAATCACTCTGCCGAAAGACGCCCCTGCAATCGCGAACAGAACGGGCAAAGCGATGATGATCTTGCGCGCCTTGCCTGCATCAAGCTCCTGCATTTCAATCTTTACTTTGGCGCCTTCCTTGGCATCAATCTTGTTCCAGCAATCCATATATTTTGGCAGATTGGATGCTTCACTGCCGGATTTATCAATCTTAACCTTTGCTCTTTCACCTTTTACGGCAATGATGAAACCCACAATTTCAGTCACGTTTCCAACTCCTTGCGGCAGCAATTACTAAAACCTGAAGACGTAAAAGTAGCCAAGGCCGAAAATTACGCCATAAATTGCAACAAACACAACCAGTCCCTGCCAAGTGCGAGGGTAGCCGAAATTAATATATTCGCCCAAGAACCCTTTTTGACTGAAAAAAGTAGTCTTAGTGCGTCTTTTAAACCATTTCATTTTGTTTTCGGCCCCTATGGCTCTTGCCACGCCGAAAATATAGACAAAGGATACGAAAAACACCTGCAGAATTCTGCTGACAAGTTCCGTATTAGTTGCTTCAACCATAAATGCGCCTCCTCAGGTTGCCCTTTAATTAACTTAAGCTTTTAACACTTATCAGCGAAAATCCAAAAATTTGCCGGGAATCAGTTTACGCAGTTCCCTGATGAATTTGTCGCTGCATTTGAAGATTACCGCCGCCAGATGTTTCTTTTCAGTAAAGACCAATAATCGCTGTGGATTTGGATCCATCGAAGAATAGCGGTGTATGTAATGACTGATTTTTGTTTTTCTGAAAAAACTGCGCACATAATTATTGGTAAAGCTTTCCGTGGCGTCAAGCTTTACTGTATAGGTGCGACGAATGCCAAGTCCGTGGCTGATAATCACAAGTTCTTTTTCTTTAAGAATATAGGTATAGCGGAAAATGCAGCGCCAAACCCACAAACAGAAGAACAAAATACTGTAACCCCAGCCTAAAATATTCGGCTTGCCGAGAGCAAAGGTATTGTAACCCTCGTACGCGAAAGAAAGGGCGATCAAGGCCAAAGCTCCGTACATAAACATCTGTCTTTCCATACTGACAGACGACTCTTCTCTAAATAATTCCACCAATAACCCTCCGCTTTATAGATTTCACCAGTGCATCGCTTTAGCTTTTACATAAAACCGCAAACTGCCGCTCTGCGCCAACTTATTAGTAATTATAGCAAATTTCAACGGGAATTGATACAAAAAATCAGCTAATAGATGAATTACCAGGCATTTTTAATAAAATAAAAAATGGAACTGCCGTTGCAGGGATGCTGCGAACGGACAGTTCCACATTTTTCGTGCTTAACCGCCTAAAGGTTATTTCCCCGGGAAGAACGGCCAAGCAATAGGGATAACGATGATACAAACTATGAAGGACACGATAACAAGACCGGTACCGGCTTTTACGTAGTCCATGAATTTGTAACCGCCTGGTCCGAGAACCAAGGTGTTCGGTGGAGTTCCGACAGGAGTCGCGAAGGCGCAGGATGCAGCCATTGCAATAGCCATCAGAACAGCCTTCGGGTCAGCGCCAAGCTGCTTGGAGATTGCTACGCCTATCGGGCAAAGCAGAGCTGCCGAAGCAGTATTGGACATGAACTGGGTCAGCATGCAGGAAAGGATGAAGAGCACAGCCGTAACCAAAAGCGGTGAAGGCGAGCCGCCCATCAGACCTACGGTCCATTGGGCAATCATTTTGCCCGCGCCGGTTTTATCCATAGCGGACGAAACAGGCATCATGCCGGCAAACAAGAAAATTGTAACCCAGTCGATGGAAGCGTATGCTTGTTTCTCTGTCAGGCAGCCGGTCAGAACGGCTACAATAGCGCCGATGACTGCAGCCATTTCAAGAGTGATCCACTTGAAGTTCATAGCCATAACAAGAACAACAACAACAAGGATTGCCGCGGCAACCATTTGTTTTGACGAGTTAGTAGCGGATGCTTCAATTTCCTGCTCGATTTCCTGGTCCGCATCAAGTGCTTTTTTGGGCAATAAATGCTTGCCAATGAACATCATATAAAGTATACCGGCAACCGTCAGAGGAATACCGGCCTTGGCATATTCAAAGAAACCGAAGGAGCTTTGAATGCCAGCCGCAGCCAATGCACCGTTTGCGATAATGTTAGGAGGTGTACCAACCATTGTAATAGTTCCGCCGAGACCTGCGGCAAAAGCCAAAGGCATCAATTGGCGGGAAGCGGGAATCTTGGCTGCTGCGCAGATACCAAGAACAACCGGCATCAGGCATGCTGCAGTCCCTGTGTTTGAAAGCACTGCGGACAAGCCGGCAGCAATAAGCATAATACCGAACATCAGGCTATTTTCGCCGGTTCCCGAAACTTTTACAACACCGGCACCGATTTTTTGGGCAAGGCCCGTATGAAACATGGCCGCGCCAACAACAAACATACCGGCAAACAAGACAACCGTTGAATTGGATAAACCGGAGAAAACCGTTTTAATAGGAATAAAGCCTAAAAGTCCGCAGGCGATAGCACCGCCCATTGCCGTGACTGCCAAAGGAATCATTTCAGTAACAAAGAATAGGGCAATAACAGCTAACAAGATGAGACATTTTACTGCAGGTGTCATAATTCATCCTCCTTTTTTGTGGGTAAAATTTATGTTGAATCAATCAGAGGATTTGCTTGGTCACAATATTCAGTTGCAAGAAACGCTAATCCCGCTGATTAATTAACATCCTGGCAAACACAGGATTGCTGCGTTTAAGCGCAGCAACCGAGTGTCTGACCATTTTTAATAAGCAAGGATTATTTTGCCGCACCAATCATGGCAAGCATTGCGCCTGCAGCTACCGCCGTACCGATAACTCCGGCAACGTTCGGACCCATGGCGTGCATCAAAAGGAAGTTGGAAGGATTGGCCTTTTGACCAACTATCTGAGAAACACGCGCGGCCATCGGCACAGCCGATACGCCGGCGGAACCAATCAGAGGATTGATTTTGCCGCCAGTCGTGACCTTCATGATTTGTCCGAAAAGGACGCCCGCAGCCGTACCGGCCGCAAACGCTACAAGACCGAGCATTATAATCAGTATCGTTTGGTAGTTCAGGAAACTATCAGCCTTCATGGTCAAACCGGTACCGGTTGCCAACATGATAGTTACGATATTCATCAATGCATTTTGCGCTGTGTCGGAAAGACGATCCAGGCAGCCGGCTTCCTTAAACAGGTTGCCCAGCATCAGCATACCGATCAGAGCGGTAACCGGTGGCAGGAGCAAGCTGATAACGATAGTCGAAACAACCGGGAAAACAACCTTTTCGAATTTGGTAACCGGACGCAATTGTTCCATGACAATCTTACGGTCAGCTTCGCTGGTGAACAACTTCATGATCGGTGGTTGGATCAATGGCACCAGTGACATGTAAGAATATGCGGCAACCGCGATTGCGCCGAGCAGATTCGGAGCCATCTTGGCAGCCAGGTAAATTGCAGTCGGGCCGTCAGCGCCGCCGATGATACCGATGGCAGCAGCTTCTTGGACTGTAAAGCCCAAAAACATAGCACCTAACAGTGAAATGAATACACCTGCCTGAGCAGCCGCACCCAAAAGCAAGGTTTTGGGATTAGCAAGGAGCGGTCCGAAGTCGGTCATCGCGCCTACACCCAGGAAAATCAATGGGGGAAATACTTCGTGGTGAATACCGTAAAGTATTACCTGCATTACGCCGGGGTCAGTTTCAAACCCGGTTTTAGGGACATTGGCCAAAAGACAGCCAAAAGCAATCGGAGAGAGCAAGAGCGGTTCAAAGCCTTTACCAATAGCAAGGTATAAAAGAATTATACCTACAAGCATCATAATAGCATTACCCATGGTAAATGCAGCAAAGCCGCTGTCGCCCCAAATTGCCTGCAAAGCAACTATAAAAGCGTCCATTTAATAGCCTCCTAATATTTAATTACTACAGCAAGGCCGGTTCCTGCCCCGTCAAACACTTGTCAGCCAAACAAGTCCAACTAGAGAACGGTCATTGGGTCGCACTGCGCCATTTTGACGGGCATTATACAAACCTTGAACACTGTCCTTTGTAAGGGCAGTTATTAGAGAACGATCATCGGATCACCGGTATTGACGTTTTGTCCTGCGGTAACGCGAACGTCAGTAACAGTTCCGTCAGCCGGAGCCATGATCTCGTTTTGCATTTTCATAGCTTCAAGAATCATCAGAACATCGCCTGCTTTAACAGCGTCGCCAACCTTAACGGCTACGGACATAACTTTGCCCGGCATAGGAGCGTTGATTGCAGTTGCACCGGCAGCAACAGGAGCGGCAGCGGCCGGAGCCGGAGCAGCGGCAGGAGCAGCCTTGGGAGCCGGAGCCGGAGCAGCGGCAGGAGCAGCAGCCTTAGGAGCAGCGCTGACTGCGCCGCCTAACTCTTCAACTTCTACTTCATAAGCAGTACCATTGACAGTAATGTTGAACTTTTTCATGGATAAAAATCCCCCTTAAATTACGTAATATCTTTTTGCCTTAACCAACTACTTAGAAACATTCCTTGCGGACGCTGATGGACTCGATGCGAGCGGTTTGCGACCAGCCTGCAGCCGGCATGCGGCGCACACAGGAAATTTGGGATGCTGAGTAGCCGTAAGCAGCTACAGCGGCAGCGATAACGGCGATAACAGCAGCGTCATCTTTTTTGGCAGCAACTGCGGCTGCTGCGGGAGCAGCAACCTTCGGAGCTGCAGGAGCTACCGGGTTAGCACTTTTTTTTTGCGTTGGGTCTACCAATTGGATGGCGGCCATAATCAAGCCC
>JAAYIB010000005.1 GCA_012744295.1 Acholeplasmataceae bacterium | reverse complement strand
CGTTCAGCTCGTATTGCCAGTCGGGGAAGGTTGACCGTTGTGAAGGAAAGATTGCCCCTGCCGGTCGTGACGGCAGGCCCTCTGCGGTTTGCGACAACTCTCGTCCTGCATCCCATGTAGGCAACATCGCCGCCATACTCTTTGTTGTAGGAAGTATCCATAAAGCTGAAGGTAGGATTCATCCGTCTTGCAGCAACTGAAATCGCCAGTTTGAACAAGTCATAGTTCGGGTCTCCCGGATCCATGTTCACACCTTTTTTTACTCTGAAGATGACATTCGGGAATATCGGGTTTTCGCCGCGTCCCAAACCTTTAGCGTATGCCTTCAGCACGTTCCGGATAACCTTTCTGCCGTTTTCGGAAGTATCGAGCCCGAGATTAAGGCTGGAGAAAGGGACCTGCGCCCCGGCGCGCGAATGCATGCTGTTAAGATTGTAAATCAAGGCCTCCATTGCCTGAAAAACTTCTTCCTCCGTGGCGTTGTTCATGAAAGGCGCCATATCATAATCAAAGAAACCGAAAGACTGACCGCCGAACATGTCATTCTGCGAGCTTTGCAGAACGATTGCTGCCAGTGCCGTTGCCGAGGTCGGGCGGCGGGGCGGGCGTATAAAGCCGTGGCCGTTATTGAAGCCTTCGGATAACAGCCGACCTAAAGGTATGTTGACGCAGTTAAGGGTTTTTCCATAAAAATCAAGGTCATGGATATGGATGTCGCCCTTGCGGTGTGCCAATGCTATTTTCTCCGGGATCATCCTGTTCAGATAGTACTCCCTGCTTGCCGCGCTGGCAATTTGCAGCATTTTGGCGGAAGGCGAGTTCGAAATGTTTGCATTATCCCTGTCGGTTTCCTTCAGGATTTCACCTACGGTGTCCATCAGTTCCGATCTGGCGTTGCGAATGCCGGTTCTCTTTGCACGATAGAGAATGTAAGACTTGGCCGTACGGGCGTGCCCTTTTTCAATCAAAACCTTCTCGACTACGTCCTGAACCTGTTCTACTGTTACAATCCCCTTAAAGTGAGCCTTTAAATATTTCAGGACATCCAATGTTATTTCCATAGCCATCTGACGGTCTGCGCCGCCTACAGATTTGGCTGCCTCAAAAATAGCGTCCGTAATTTTTGTTTCGTCGAAATCGACTTCTCTTCCGTCTCGCTTGCGAATCATCATCTTCCCATCCACTCCTTAGCCTTTGCTCTTTTCCTTGTTCATCATTTTTTGAATTTCCTGCATAAAGTTATTAACATCGGCAAACTGTCTGTAAACCGAGGCAAACCGAACATAGGCAATCTTGTCGGTATTTTCCAGATGGCTCATCACCGTCTCACCGATAACTTCCGTGGTTATTTCCGTCTCGCCGCGCGTTCGCAATTCGTTTTCAATATTTTGCGCCATTTCCTGAATTTTTTCATACGACACCGGTCTTTTTTCAAAAGCCTTAATCAAACCGTTCAAAAGCTTTTGTTCATCAAAAAGCTCTCGTCTTCCGTCCTTCTTCACTACAATCAAGGGCGTTGCCTCATATTTTTCATAAGTGGTAAAACGCCGGCTGCATTGCGGACATTCCCTGCGTCTGCGGATGGAAGCCCCCTCGTCGATTGACCGCGAATCAACGACTCTGCTGTCACCATAAGAACAAAACGGACACCTCATGCTTCAAACCCCATTTCGGCTATTGTATTCAACGGCTTCATTATAGCACAGTCTATATATAGCGTCTATAATCAAATTGTATTTAAAAAAGCTCCATATATAGTAAAGCTGCAGCCTTTACCGGCTGCAGCTTTTTAAAATGTTTTTTGTTATCTTCCGCGAATCCATGGCGGAATTTCTGTTGAAGGCGGTGTGAAGGTGCCAAGCGTTGAGCCGGCTTCCCGGCCGCCATTGTATGCTCCCGCGTAAGGTTTCCTGCCCGCGTCCTTCGGCAGGGTTGGGTTTTTACCGCCAAAGCCTGTCGCAATTACCGTGACTCTGATTTCATCGCTCAAAGACTCGTCTATTGCCGCTCCGAAAATAATCATCGCGTCGGGATCGACAGCATTGGCAATTGTGCTGCAAGCCTCGTTTACATCAAGCAACGTAAGGTCCTTGCCGCCCGTAATATTCAACAACACGCCTCGGGCGCCTTCGATTGTCGTTTCCAGGAGGGGACTTTTTATTGCGGCTTCAGCTGCGGCATTCGCACCGCCTTCTCCCTTGGCCAGACCCATTCCCATCAGGGCAGAGCCGGCATTGGACATAATGGTTTTGACATCGTTGAAATCGGCATTTATCAAGCCCGGAACACTGATCAGGTCTGAAATACCCTGAACGCCTTGACGTAAAACGTCGTCGGCAATCCTGAAGGCGTCAAGCATGGAGGTTCGGCGGTCTATGACCTGGAGCAGCCTGTCATTGGGAATCGTAATCAGGGCGTCAACTTTCTGCTGGAGATTGATTATTCCTTGTTCTGCCTGATTGTATCTGCGCTTGCCTTCAAAAGTAAAGGGCTTTGTCACGACGCCAACTGTCAAGGCACCTGCCTCGCGTGCGCATTCCGCAACAATGTGGGCCGCTCCGGTCCCTGTGCCTCCGCCCATTCCGGCAGTCACAAAAACCATGTCGGCACCCTGCAGAGCCGCCAGGATCTGCTCCCTGGACTCTTCGGCAGCTTTCTGGCCAATCTCCGGGTTGGCACCGGCGCCAAGTCCCTTGGTCAGTTCTTCACCTATTTGAATGCGGTTTGTAGCTTTGGAAAGCAAAAGCGCCTGCGCGTCGCAGTTGACCGCAATGAACTCAACACCCTTAAGTCCTGCGGAAATCATTCTGTTAACCGCGTTGTTGCCGCCTCCGCCTACACCGATTACCTTGATATTCGCCAGCGTTTCAACAGTATTCTCCAGCTCGAACATTAACAGTTCCTCCTTAAAAATAAAAATTAATCTATTCTATTCCGATTATATTAAATAAACATTAACAGTTATTACTTCAACACAAAATCGCTTATACCTTCCAAAGCTAAAATTATTTTCCCAGATACAGGCGGCGAATGATAGCAATGTTCTGAAATATTCTTAAGCCAAAAGCGAGAATCCCAACAAAGTAAAGATCAATGCCAAGGCGCTCGCCGAAGTAACAAAGAATCATCGCAACAATGGCATTTACAAAAAATCCTGACACAAAGATCTGGTTGTCGTAATTTCCTTCCCTGGCAGAACGCACTCCGCCCAAAACCGCGTCTATCGCCGCCATCAGCGCTATTGACAAAAATTTAATATACTCCTGCGGCAGACTCAGCGGCATGTTTAAGCCTACATAAAGGCCTATCAATAGGCCAAAAAGCGGATAAAGCATTATTTGGCACCCTCTCCCACTTTCGCGTACTCAAAACTCTGCGTACCCCGATATGGCGGCAAAACAACCTTTTCTTCGCTGGTCACGCTGATTTGTATGCCCCAGAACTTGAGCGTTTCCATAACCCCGCCCCTCATTTTCAGAGAGTTCTCCATGCTCTTGGCATCGCCGATCGCACGAATCACGTAAGGCGGTGCAAAGCGATTGTTGTTGACGGACAAGGTGGGTCCCGCGCATCTAATTTCAGATACGGCAAGCAAACGCTCGTCATTTATGGCAATGCCTTCTGCTCCGGCAGCGCGCAGTTCGTTAATAATGCGCAGCAAATCATCGTCATGTATCAGGTACAGGTTCGGGTTGTCTCCGGGCTTGGCTGCCTTCTTGCTGTCATCAACCGTAACAACTACTCCAGGTCCGTGCAGCGCAGTAAATCCCGCATGTGCCTTCAGCAGGTTTATCTCGCGCGCGATAACTTCGTCGCTGGTTTTTTCCTGAAGCCTCTGCAGGTCGAGCAGAAGATTGTTTCTTTCCTTTTCGACAACCTTGAGCCTTTCCCCTAACTCCTCAGCCCTTTGATAGGGAATGTTTGCCTTTATGCTTTCGTTGGTGCGAAACTGAGTCGCAAGCATGACGCCCAGTATGGCGCAAACTATCGTTATTAAGATTTTTGCATGCTTATCGTAGAACATTTTTCTCCGTCCCGCCTCATAAAAATATGTACATATTTAACTGCTTATCGCTTAACTTTAATATATGGCTTTGCGAATGTCAAGTCAATGTAATAACCCTCAATGTTCTTGTTTTTTATTTCATTGCAGATAGTGATAAAGTTGTCTGCCTTCGCTTCTATCCCCCCAATTTCGCCGAGAAGGATATGCACGCCGGACAGCATTATCACCTTGGCACGCTGATTTGAATCGACTGAGATTTCGGAAATCATGGAAAGCAAAGATCTGTCAAGACGGCCGAGAAAGGCCAGTATTTTTAAGGCATCAGCATTTTGAACCCTGTCACCGAGATATGAGTTGCCGACGTCAATTCCTGAAACGTAAAGCACGGCTGAATCCCTTATACCCTTGGCAACGCTGATGACATAACCGTCAAAATCAAGCTGGGCAAACCCGCCATAGGCACACTTGATATAAAAAGCCGGCCTGCGTTCCTTGATTTCTACCAGCAAAACATTCGGCCAGGTGTAAGAAATGTCTGCCTTTTGTACACGGAAATCCTGCTCCAATGACTTTTCGAGCCTGCGCCGGTCGAGCAGAAACAAATTGACCGGTCCCTCTATGGCCATTGCCTTCATCACTTCCTCACGCTTGATGTTGCTTGTGCCCGTAACCTCTATTTTTCCAAAAGAAAACCAGGGTTGGTGAACAAGCTTGTAGCAGCCTGCAGCAAGCAGAAGGAAAAATCCGAAGCAGAGCGTGATTTTTAATAAGCGAAGCCGGCGTTTTCGTCTTTCCTGACAAAGCCGCTCCTTCGTCGTCAACACCAAAACCACCTCCGAGAATTACTTTATCGCAGAAAGCAGGATCTTTTCACACAGCTCCGGAAAGGATAGACCCTTAGAGGCTGCCGCCTTTGGTACAAGGCTGGTTTCCGTCATGCCCGGCACGGTATTAATTTCCAAAAGAAATATGTCGCCTTTTTCGTCAAGGATCAGATCCGCACGGGCAACCCCTCTGCAGCCGATGACCTTATAGGCCTGAAGCGCAGCTTCCTGCGCCTTTCTTGTCGCTTCCTCACCAATCGGTGCGGGAACAAGATACTCCGTCTCTCCCTTTGTATACTTTGACTTGAAGTCATAAGTTCCGGAATGAGGAACAATGTTGATTACCGGAAGCGCCTCGGCGTGTCCGTCAAGCATCATAACCGCAACCGTTATTTCCTTGCCCGGTATGAATTCTTCAACCAGAACCTCGTGGCCGTACTTAAATGCTGTTTCCAGCGCCGGCTCAAGTTCTTCCCTTTGTTTTACGATAACTACACCGATGCTGGAGCCCTGTGCCGCCGGTTTTACGACTACAGGCAAAGAAAATTTATCTAAAATTTCCGCAATCGGATCGGTTTCATCGTCCTCGCACAAAATAAGGCAGCGCGGCGTAGGTATCGCGCTCGCCTGAAAAATTCTCTTGCTGGCAACCTTGTCCATGGCAACGGCGCTCGCAAGAACGCCCGAACCGGTATAAGGAACTCCCAGCATCTCAAGAATCCCCTGAAGACAGCCGTCCTCTCCGTATAGGCCGTGAACTGCGTTAAATACCGCGTCGGCATGACACGAATTTAATTGTTCGATGATTTTTGCAGGTTCAAGGTCGATGACTGCAACATCATAGCCTTTTGACCTCAGGGCCTGAGCGATGGCGGTGCCCGTTGAAAGGGAAACCTCGCGTTCCGCGGAAGGTCCGCCCATGACCACTGCAACCTTGATGTTCTTATTCATTCGCTGTTCCTCTTTCCAGTTGGTTTACAAGTTGTTCTCCCACCGTGTAGATATTGCCCGCGCCAACGGTTATCACAAGATCGCCGTCTTTCACGTTCTTCAGCAGATACTCGCCGATGTCTTCGAGTTTCGGAATAAAACATGCCTTCTTGGCTGTTTTCCTGATTACTTCCTCGCACAGGCCGCTGCCGCAGACCCCCTGAATAGGTTTTTCGCCTGCCGCGTAAATTTCCGTCAGAATAAGCTCGTCACACTCTTCAAAGGCACCTGTAAATTCTTCTAGCAGCAGCTGCGTTCGCGTATAACGATGAGGCTGAAACACGCAGATAAGTCTTCCGGGCTTTGTCTGTTTGGCCGCAGACAGCGTAGCCTTGATCTCCGTGGGATGATGAGCGTAATCATCAACAACCCAGATTCCCGCAATTTTGCCCTTTGTTTCAAAGCGTCTTTTTGCTCCCGTAAAGCGTTTGAGGGTTGCAATCGCCTTATCGAGGCCGATGCCAAGTTCAAGCGCTGCCACAAGCGCACCGAGGGAATTGAGAACGTTGTGCCTGCCGGGGACAATCAGTTCCACACGAGCGAGCCGTTCGTCCCTGCGGAAAAAGTCATAGCTGGTTCCCTGGGGGCCGTAAGTTATGTTTTTCGCCAGACACTCGGCTTCCCCGCAGTCAATCGCATAGGATAGGACGGTTGTCCTTGTCTCTCCGGCAAGCCTTCTGACTTTTGCATTATCGAAACACAAGACAGCCTTACCGCCTTCAACAACATTGTCGAGAAATTCAGCAAAGGCCTTGTAGATATTTTCTTCGTTACCGTAATGGTCAAGATGATCGTTCTCTATGTTTGTCACAACAGCAATATGAGGATGAAACTTTAAGAACGAGCCATCACTTTCGTCTGCTTCTGCCACAAGCACCTGTCCGCTGCCGTTCACCGCGTTGCCGCCCAGGCTGGCTACTATGCCGCCTATGATGGCCGTCGGCTTGATGCCGCTTTCCGAGCAGATGCAGGCCAGCATTGAACTTGTCGTAGTCTTGCCATGCGCTCCTGCCACCGCCACGCCCTTTTCCGCGTTGATGAGAGCCGCAAGCACGTCTGAACGATGCAGGACGGGTATTTTTCTTTTTTGAGCTTCTTCAAGCTCGGGGTTGTCTGCATTTATTGCGGTCGAAACAACAACTGCGTCTGCTCCCTCGACCTGGCATGAAGCATGCCCGATGTAAACCATGGCACCTTCCTTGGAAAGCATTGCCGCAATCTGACCGCTTGCGGCATCGGAACCGGAAACAATAAAACCCCGCTTTAACAAGACATAGGCTATGGCGCTCATACCTACCCCGCCGATGCCGATAAAATGTATGCGTTTAATTCCTTCTAACAATGTTAATCCTCCTCATGCCTGTCTTTCATCAGGGCAAGCGCCTTTTGCGCAATAACCTTGGCTGCTTCCGGCCTTCCTAAAGACTTTGCTGCTTGCTGCATTTTTTTTAATTTCTGTTCGTCCTGCAGCAGGCCGTCCAGTTTTTCAAAAAGTTTTTCGCCGGTGAGCTCGCTGTCGAGTATCACATGAGCCGCACCCGCGGCCTCCACTGCTCTGGCATTGTGTTCCTGGTGATTTGCTGTTGCATAGGGATAAGGCACAAGGATCGCTGGAATGCCTCTCGCCGCCAGTTCAGCCAAACCAATCGCGCCCGCACGGAAAACGGCAAGGTCGGCAGCCGCTATGGCCAGGGGCATTTCATGCAGATAGGGAAAAAGCTTGATGTTGTTTACGGCCAGCAGCGTTTCTTCCAGTTTTATTCTTACTTCTTCGTAACCGTTTTCTCCGGTCACGTGTATAACCTGCACGTCTTCTCTCCCTGCCAGCTTTTTATCGACAAAAACCATTGCTTCGTTGATTGTTTTGGCACCCCTGCTGCCGCCGGATACAAGAATTGTTTTTTTACGCGAGTCAAGGCCGAACTCTTGCAAAGCGTTCCCACGCTCCGCTTCGGTTATCTCGTCGCGAACGGGGTTGCCGGTAGGAACTTTCTCTGCCGGTCCGCGAAGATATTCAGCAGCCTCAGCATAGCCAAGAAAAGCTTCCTTGACAAAATAGGAAAGGATTTTGTTAGTTATGCCGGGCATTGCATTCTGCTCCTGAATACAGGTCGGAATGCCCCTCAGGGCCGCCAGAAACAGGACCGGTCCGCAGACATACCCCCCGGTGCCTATGACGAGCTCGGGCCGCACTTTGCCAAGCAGACGAAAAGCGTCAAGCAATCCTCTGCACAGCTTGTACAAGGACTTGAACGTATCAAGGCCAAGTTTGCGGCTGAACCCTGAAACTTCGACAAACTCCAGGCGGAAGCCATAGCGCGGGACAATGTCGCGTTCGAGACCTTCCCTCGTTCCCACAAAAACAATTTCGGCCTCAGGACACTGCCGCTGTATATGTTTGGCAATAGTGACGGCAGGATAGATGTGTCCGCCCGTACCGCCGCCGGAAATAATTATTTTCAAAAAATCCTCCCCGCCGGTTGGTTCTTGTATTTGTTAACCAGCTCTTTGAAATATCGCCCTCTGTGCGGGAAATTGTCAAACATGTCATAAGAGGCGCAGGCAGGAGAAAGCAGAACCACCTGCGATGGTTTTGCCAGGCGCAGGGCGAGGCTTACGGCCTCGTCAAAGGTGCCCGCTGCATAAATAGCGTTGATTCCCGCCTCTGCTGCCGCCGCACGGAACCTTTCCTTTGCTTCGCCGAGCAGTATCAGTGCGTCAACCTTGGTTTTCGCCAGAGCCATCATTTCGCCAAGATCAGTATTTTTGTCCCGGCCGCCGGCAAGAAGTATGATGCCTCCCGTGAATGACTGCAGTGCCTTTATCGTAGAATCGGGATTGGTCGCCTTCGAATCGTTGTAATATGGTACTCCGTTGATTTCCGTAACGTATTCCAGTCGGTGCTCGACCCCTTGGAAAGTGGTCAGGACTTCCCTGATTTTTTCCATAGGCACCCCCGCCAATGAAGCGCAGGCAATCGCAGCCAAGGCGTTTTCCTCATTGTGCGAGCCGAAGATCCGCATTTCCCGAGCAGCGCAAATCACTTGTCTTTGCCCGTTCCAGACCATCACAAAGCTGCCTTCGGACAAAAACGCTCCCTCTTTAAGTTCTTGCGTTCTGCTTAAAAAACAGACTCGCGCTTTCGCCGCTTTCGCAAAAGCTGCAACAATTTTATCATCAAAATTTAAAATAAGATAGTCTTCACTTGTCTGTCTGGCAAAAATTCTTGACTTTGCCCTTATGTACTCGGTCATGTTGCCGTGTCGGTCCAAATGGTCCGGCGTAATGTTCAAGACGGCCGCGATTGCAGGTTTCAAGGTTCTAACGCCCTCCAGCTGAAAGCTTGAGAGCTCGGCCACGAGCCAGTCGTTTTTGCCAAGTCCCTGCAGTTCTTTGGAAAGCGCCTGGCCGATGTTGCCGCCGACAGCCGTCTTGCAAGGCAGGAATTTCATCATTTCACCAACCAAGGTGGTAGTCGTCGTTTTACCGTTTGTGCCTGTGATGGCTATCATCCTGCAGTCAAAAAGTCTTGCGGCGACTTCCACCTCGCCCATAACTTCAATGCCGAGAGCGATTGCTTTAGTGACCAATGCGCTTTGCATGGGAATTCCGGGTGAAACAACGACCGTATCTGCCTGCGCCAGAGCGGCATCCGGCTTTTCTCCGCAGACATACCTTCCGCCGCTTGCCTCAAGAAGAACTCAAAGCTGCGGGTCCAAAGGTTTTTGCTCGTCATTGAAGAGCATGACGCGCCGGCCTTTTTTCGACAAAACCTCCGCTACCCCACAGCCGCTGATGCCGGCACCATAAATTAGAACATACTTTTCCGGAAGCATTTTAAAGTCCCCTTCCCCCGCTGTTTCCCAAGCAAAAAAGCATAATCCCGAACATGGACAGCAAAAGGCTTGCCAGCGCAAAAACCCTGACAACCTTTGTTTCCTTCCAGCCTCCCAGTTCAAAATGATGATGAATGGGGCTCATCCGGAAAAGCCTCCTGCCTCCTGTTTTTCTGAAATAAGCAACCTGAAGCATCACTGAAAGCGCCTCCACGACATAGACGCCGCCAAGCAGAACCAGCAAAAGCTCCGTTTTGCTGAGAAGAGCAAGCGCGGCAATGCCGCCGCCGAGGGCCAGCGAACCGGTATCACCCATAAAAACTTTTGCCGGATGCCTGTTGAATAGCAAAAACCCTGAGCAGGCGCCAGCCAAGGTCAGGGCAAAAACACTCAGGTCCTGACGGCCAAGCACGAAGGTAATCCATGCGTAGGCAAATACGACAGGTATTGTAACGCTGACGGCAAGACCGTCCAAACCGTCTGTCAGGTTAACGGCGTTTGTCGTACCAACTATCAGCAAAAAGGCTAACGGGTAGTAGGCCGTTCCGATATCGAAAAAGCGGCTTGTTCCGGGCAGCCATAACGAAAAATCAGCAGCCGCGGCCGCGTGCAAACATAACAGGAAAACCGAAGCCAGTAGAAATTGCGCAAGCAGCTTCTGCTTAGCCGTGAGGCCAAGATTTCTTTTCAGCACAACTTTGATAAAGTCATCAACAAACCCAATGACGCCGTGGCCAAGCAAGAGAATTAGAGCCATCAGAATCTCAGGTGAAAGCTCCGCCCAAACGACCGTGGCGACGGTTACCGCCAAAATTATCATGAGTCCGCCCATTGTCGGAGTACCGCTTTTTTTTAAATGCTCCTGCGGCCCGCAGTCACGGATGCTCTGGCCAAATTTCAGACTTGTCAAAAGCGGGATGACCCAGGGGCCGCTCGCAGCGCAAATGGCAAAGGCTGTCAGGATTGCTCCCCAAAATTTTATTTCCATGCTTCTCAATCTCCCGATTACTTATTGTGGAATACGAGCTCCATGACCTTATCGGCACACATTGAATGGGAACCTTTGAACAAAACCGTGTCTTTGCTTCCCAGATGCTTTTTCAGCTCGGCAGCGGCTTCTTCTATGCCGCTGCAATGAATTGCGTCAACGCCTGCCTCAAGGGCCGCCTCCACTAAAAACCGACACTGATCGCCGTAGGCAAGCACGAGGTCGGTTCCCTGCCGTGCAGCAAAAGCACCGATTTCTCGGTGCGCCGTTTCCGCCTGCCGTCCTAATTCCAGCATGTCCGCCAGGACCGCGATGCTTCTGCCGGCCTCTTTTGCCTTCTTGACTTCCGCCAAAGTCCTGAGCGCTGCCTCCATCGAGGCCGGACTGGCGTTGTAGGCGTCATTGATTACGGTAATATCGCCTTGCTCGGAAATTTCCTGACGCTTTGCGGTTATTTTCACGCCAAGCAGAGCTTCGGCAATCTTTTTAGGGGTTACGCCCATTTTTTCCGCAACACCAATCGCTCCCAAGGCGTTCATAACGTTATGGTGTCCTATGAGCGGCATCTTAATCTCCTGCTCTGCACCGGTCAGCTTGCTGCGGTACATGAATGTTGTCCCCTGACCGCTTGTTACGATACTGAAGGCTCTTATGTCGGCATCTTCCTTCATGCCATAGGTCAGTTTTACGGCCTTGGTTGGCATTTTCCTCACGTATTCGTCGTCACTGTTCAAGAAGGCAACCTTGCTTTCATCCAGATCTTCAAGCAATTCGCCCTTGGCCCTCGCAATGTTCTCCATACTGCCTAAGAGCTCCATGTGCGTTGCACCGACGTTCGTAATAACCGCAAAATCCGGCTCGGCAATCTGTCTCAAGGCCCTTATTTGCCCAAGACCCCTCATACCCATTTCCACTACCGCGACTTCGGTCTCGGCTGTAAGTGCCAGAAGCGTTTTGGGGAGTCCGACCTCATTGTTGTAGTTGGCCTCTGTCTTCGCCACCTTGTAGGTCGCTGCCAGCAAGGCCGCAATCAGGTCCTTCGTAGTAGTTTTCCCGTTTGACCCTGTAACGGCTACGACTTTAAGCTTGCCGAGACTGCGCCTGTAATAACGGGCTATCTGCTGATAGGCGGCAAGCGTGTCCTCCACCCTTATGACAACGGCATCCGGCGGCAAAGAAGCAACATCCCTTTGCACAAGGACAGCTGCGGCGCCTTTTTCCAAAGCCATAAGGCAATAATCATGCCCGTCAAAATTGTCGCCCTTAAGAGCGATAAACAAATCGCCTCTCGAGATTTCACGTGAGTCGGTCGTTACCCCGCGAAAAACAATATCCGTTTTCCCTGCTGTCAGTCTGCCCTTGGCCGCGGTCAAGATCTCACTTATTGCGAGCATAGTCTCACACCTGATTCTTCCAAAATTCTTCGACTACTTCACAATCGTCGAAGTGAATCGTTTTATCTTTCAAAATCTGATAGTTTTCATGCCCTTTTCCGGCTATAAGGATGACGTCCTGCGGCTCGGCCATCTTAAGAGCGAGACTGATTGCTTCTTTCCTGTCCGAAATCACATGTATTTCCTTGCCTTCGGTGTTTTCCCCAAAGCCTCTGACGATCTCCTCCATAATCAGCAGCGGATCCTCTGAGCGTGGATTGTCCGAAGTGACAATGACCTTGTCGGCCAGACGAAGCGCCAATTCTCCCATCAGCGGTCTTTTCCTGTTATCCCTGTCGCCGCCGCAGCCAAAGACTGCCCAAAGATTGCCGCGGGTAATTGCCCGCGCCGTATTAAGCACGTTTTCGAGTCCGTCGGGTGTGTGCGCGTAGTCGACGATTACCGTATAAGGCTGTCCCGCCTCCACAAGCTGGAAGCGACCCGGCACGCCTTTGAAACTGTTTAAGGTATTTTCAATGACTTTGATGTTGATTTTTTCCGCAATCATCGCCGCAACAGCCGCCATCACGTTGTACATGTTGAATTCACCCGTAATGCGCAGGTCAAGATGCAGATCGCCGGCCGGCGTACGGAGGTCTAACAACATCTTTTTAGCCTCAATCTTCCAATAAAGAGGATGTATGTCATTAATAGTGTCTTTTCCGTAAGTCAGAATAGGCACCTTCGTCTCTTTCATGATAAGAGCCGAACTTGCGTCATCACTGTTAAAGACTGCGCACTTGCCGGTTTTGACACCCTCATGCAGGTGCTTGAAAAGAAGCGCCTTTGCCTGCCGGTAGCTTTCAAAGGTTTGATGGAAGTCAAGATGGTCCTGCGTAATGTTCGTCAATACTGCCACGTCATATTCGCAGCCTGCAACCCGGTTCAGCGCCAATGCGTGTGAGGAAACCTCCATAACGACATAATCGCAGCCTGCGGCGGCCATTTTCGCCAGAATTTGCTCCAAATCAACGACGTCTGGCGTTGTATTATGTGAAATACTGACTTCGTCTTCTATCATCACGTTAATTGTTCCTATCAGCCCAACCTTATAACCGGCGTTATGCAGAATTGTCCTGATGATGTTGGTCGTCGTAGTCTTCCCATTTGTACCGGTGACTCCGATTAAACGCATTTTTTTACCCGGGTAATCAAAGAACCACGGAGCTATGTAGCTCATTGCGCTGCGCGTGTCATCAACCTTGATGACCGTGAGGCCGGCCGGGAAGTCCGTGATTTCGTCCTCCGCCACGACGCAGGCTGCCCCCGCGGCATAAGCTTCCCTGATATATTTATGACCGTCAACGTGCGCGCCTTTAAGGCAAATGAACAAGCTTCCGGGCCTTACGGTTCTGGAATCAGCCGTGACATCGGTTATTACCTTGTTAAGCGGCCCCATGGCTTTTGCCTGCGGCAGTACCATCAGTAAGTCAAGAAGCATTTTTTGCATGTTTGAACCCTCCAAAATTGAAAGAGCAGCCAAAAGGCTGCCTCTCCATATTGCTATGTAATTATATCATAAACATGTACAGAAGGCTATATTTTTACTTTGCATAAGCATAACCGTCATATGCGATCTTCTTACTGTCAGCCTGTACGTATATATTGCTTCTTGCTACCTGCATACCGAGATTTGCCTGGGCAATGCCTGTAATCCTTGCCGGGCTTTTGAGGGTTTCAACTTCGATTTTTAATTCCGCGTTGCCGGAAATAAGGCCGCTTTCCTGCTGCTTCAAGTGTACCAGATTGTTGCTGCCGGCAATGTAAGCCTCGCTTCTCACTACAGAGGCCATATAAAAAGTCAGAAGACAGGCGACAAGAATCATAACTCGATGGCGCAGAGCCTTATAATTCGTTTCCTTGCCTTGTTCCTGCCGATTGCTATGAACTTCCCTGTTTGCTTGTTCCCAGGCGTAATTGTCGTAATTCCTTGCCAGCATTGCCCTAACCCCCAAAAACTAAATTTTTATAGCCCCGCGCAGCCTTGCGCTTCTTGATCTGGGATTTTCCACAATTTCTTTTTCGTCAGGTTTTACTGAGATCGCTTTTTTGATTTGCGGCTTCTTTCCGCACACACACATCGGCATCTTCGGGGGACAGGTGCAGCCTTTTGCCAGTTCGGCAAAGGTTTGCTTCACAATCCTGTCTTCCAGCGAGTGGAACGTTATTACGCCAATTCGGCCTCCGCTCTTTAATCTGGCAACGCTCTTTTTTATAACTTCTTCCAAAATATTCAGCTCGTTGTTGACTTCTATCCTGATTGCCTGAAAAGTTCTTTTTGCCGGGTGCGGCCCGTCCTGGCGAGCGCCTTTTGGAACAGCCTTCTTAATGACGCTGACAAGTTCCCCGGTTGTTTCTATTTTTTTCTGCGTACGCTCTTTTACAATAAATTCCGCGATGCGTTTGCTCCAGCGTTCTTCGCCGTAGCGATGGATTATGTCGGCAAGGCGTTCTTGTTCGTAATGATTCACCACGAACGAGGCGTCGATTTTGGTTTCCCTGTCCATACGCATGTCGAGCGGACCATCTTGCATGTAGGAAAAACCTCTTCCCGGCGTATCTAATTGATATGAAGAGACGCCGAGGTCAAAGAAAATGCCGTCTATCTGACCGATCCCAAGAGATTCAAGGACCGTTTCGAAGTTATTGAAGTTCTCCCTGGCCATTTTGATCCGGCATTTGAGCCCCTGAAGCCTCGCCGTTGCAGCCGCAATTGCAGCATCATCCCGGTCAACCCCTACCAACAGACCCTCGCTCGCAAGTTCTTGGGCAAAGGCCAGCGAATGTCCGCCGCCGCCCATCGTGCAATCAACATAAATTCCCTTGCGGTCGCCAATCAGCCACTCTACGCTTTCAGCAAGCAAAACGCTTTTATGAACAAATTCCATCATTTTCACCCGTTCTTGATGTCTACAAGCCCAAGTCGACCAATTGCTCAACTATTTGCGTAACATCCTCGCCGATTTCTTCGTTATATTTTTGCCAACGTTCTTCATCCCAGATTTCCGCCCTGTTGCCAACGCCGACAATAATCGCGTTTTTATCCAGCGCCGCGTGGCTCCTTAAAGCAGGCGGAACAAGGATGCGTCCCTGCTTGTCACATTCTGTTTCAGTTGCCCCGGAAAAGAAATACCTAGCTATGTCACGCGCTTCTTTCTTCATCAGAGTCATTTGTTTCAATTTGCCCACCAGCGTTGTCCATTCCTGCTCATCATAAACAAAAAGACAACCATCCAGGCCCCTTGTAATCACAAAGTGGTCGCCCAGCGCTTCACGCAGCTTTACGGGCATAAACAAGCGGCCCTTAGCGTCGATATTATGTTGGAATTCTCCCATCAACATCACTGCCAGCGCCCCTTCCCCACTTTTCCCCACTTTTCACCATTATAATCCTAATTCTGTTAAAACACAAGCAATTAAATTTATATTTTCGGTTTACAATAATTTTTTTTTGCTTAAAACCCAAAGGAGGCAAAAAAAAGTTACAAGGCCTGAAAATGGCCTTGTAACAAGGATAAATTTTAATTTTAATATGAGTGATCAGTAAGCCGAGTTCTGTTCCGCTAAGCGGTGATAATCATTTATCTACGCTTCCGGTCACCCGGAAGCTCAAGCGACGCAACCCGGAAGGCTCAGCGGGCAGCTTCATCCCTTCCCTATTTGGTCTTGCTCCGAATGGGGTTTACCTAGCCAGCCGATTACTCGGCTGCTGGTGCGCTCTTACCGCACCGTTCCACCCTTACCGGCAATAGCCGGCGGTCATCATTTCTGTGGCACTTTCCCTGAGGTCACCCTCGCCGGGCGTTATCCGGCATTCTGCCCTGTGGAGCTCGGACTTTCCTCGTCTATCAAAAGATAGCCGCGATTATCTTTCACACTCATACTGAATCAAATTTAACATAAGTGTCGATATTCGTCAAGCTTACGAATAAATAAACCTTTGTAACATTTTATTGAACTCCCAGGCCGCCGGCTCGCCATTTTCCTTAAACTGGTTCATAATGGCGTCAATCTCGTCGGCATAGTGCACAATGAAGCTCTCTTTTGTCGCACAGGCAATGGGAGAACCTTTCTCCTGCTCGCCGTGATGCGAAACTATGATGTGCAGCAGCTGCTGCAAAACTATGTCGTCGATATTGTCGAATCTTGCCGCCGCCTCGTTCACGATGATGGCGGTCATGGTTATATGCCCCAAAAGCCGTCCCTCGGTAGTATAAGGGAAACCCATCTCGGAAGAAATCTCCTTTAATTTCCCCACATCGTGGAGCAATGCTCCTGCCAAAATCAGGTCTTTGTTGGCGCCTTTCGTTTTTTCGGCTATCGCCTCCGCCAATTCCGCAACGGCGACCGAGTGCTGGAGCAAGCCGCCGACGTAGGCGTGGTGGAGCCGCATACCCGCCGGATTAACCTTAAACTGCCTGTAGGTTTCTCCCGACAGAACGTAAGCAACCAACTCCCTGATGCCTTTATCCTTAATCTTGCCAATCTGGGTTTGCAATTTTTCTTCGCACTCCTCGAGGTCGAAATCACCCTTTGGCATTAGATGGCTGACATCATCAGAAGGCAGCACCTCTTGAATTTTCTGGACGATCAGCTGCAGTGACATGTCTCCCGCAAACTTATTGATATCTACGGCGCCTGTAATTCTGAAAGGCTTGGGCGCCGTTACGGCGCGCAGCTTGTCAACCGTGCCGGCCTCAAAGCAGATGAAAGGAATGCAGCCGCTGTTGTCCTCCGCAAGGCCACGGGCAAAAGCCGCCCCGTTCGAAGAGTTTCCGATTTTTTGTAAACGCACCAATAATATCCGGTCAATTTTTGTACCGGCTTTAAATTCTTTAATCATAAGTAAACCTTTCTTTGTACTGCATATTTTAACCCATTATACCATACGCGTCCGGATAAAGTTTATCAGTAATGCGCAAAAAGAGCTTTTTCACTTGCCCTCAGAATCACAAGCCCGCGTCCCTCACGCTCTGCCCATGCCTCAAGACTTGCCTGCAGCTTTGGCAGTATCGGCAGCTCCGTTGCCTGGTGTCCTGCGTCAATCACGTTCAAGCCCAAGGCGATGGCCTGCTGTGCCTCGTGGTATTTAACGTCGCCTGTCACAAGCGTATCGGCACCGGCTCCGACGGCTTCGAAGATCAGTCCGGCGCCGCTGCCGCCGCAGAGTGCCACTTTTTTGACAGGCCTGCCGGCGTCCGCAACCTTGACGGCGTCAATGCCGAGCTTCGCTTTGACCTGCAGGGCAAAAGCTTCGAGTGCCCAAGTACCCGGCAAGACGCCCACTCGTCCGAGACCCGTTTCTGATTGTATTTTTTCAGTAACAAAAATGTCATAGGCCGGTTCTTCGTACGGGTGGGCCTTTAAGGCGGCCCGCACGGTTTTGCCAAGGTCATGCTTGTCAACCAGCACTTCTATGCGGCATTCCTCTGTTTCTTCCAAGACCCCGTTTGTTCCGATAAAAGGGGAGCTGCCTGCCAGCGGCCTGAAGTAGCCTTTTCCCTCCATTACATACGCGCAGTCGGAATAGTCGCCGATGCGTCCCGCCCCTACGCGCCGCAGCTCCGCCAACACAGCCTCGCAGCAGCTTGTCGGTACGAAAATAACAAATTTGTACATTTCGCGTTTCTCGCTTTTCAGCACGCGCAGAGATTCAAGGCCAAGCTTTTCAGCCAGCACGTCGCTGACTCCCCCGCACGCGCTGTCGAGATTCGTATGAGCCGAATAAACGGCCGTCCGATTCTTAATCATTTCGTAAGCGATGGCGATTTTGTCATCATCAGCGCAGAAGCTTCGAAGCGGCGAGAAAAAGAAGGGGTGGTGCGTGACAATCATGTCAACGCCGCAAGTTAGAGCCTGAGCAGCGACTTCCGACGTCAGATCGAGCGCCAGCATGATTTTGCCGACTTCCCACTCGCCCTTGCCTATCATAAGGCCGACATTGTCCCACTCCTCTGCCAGGCTGCGGGGCGCAAGCACCTCCAGCTGCCGGCAGACGTCATTAACGGTTGATTTCACGTGCAATCGCCTCCAAATCGTTTTTCTGTCTTAAGAATTCGCGATACCTTGCGCTTGTTTTTGCCTGTTCGCTGCCGCTCATTGAAGCAAGCATTTTACTGTAGCGTTCAAGCAACCTTTGCAGGTGGGCGGGCAGCAGCTCGTGACCTTCTTCCAAAAGTCGCGGCCCCGCCTCCAGCACCGCCGTTGGGTATTCACGTTCCAACCCTCTTTCCATGATGATTATCTCGTAAATAATTCCGCCTTCTTCGGCCAAATCCTCATTTATAAGCTTCCAGCCGTTCCTGATACACCAGAACCGCAGTTCCCGGGCGGCATTCATCGGCTGCAGAATCAGCCTTGCAGCACTCTTGGCGATTTCACTTGATTTTTGCAGAATTTCAATCATGGTCGCGCCGCCCATGCCAGCGATTACGATAATGTCGATTTCACCGGCGGTAATAATTTCGAGCCCGTCGCCTTGCCTGACGCTGACAATCTTTTCAAGCCCGAAGCTTTTTATCGTTTTTTGCGCAGCAAGACAAGGACCGCTCGCAATATCGCCTGCTGCCGCAAAGGTTATTTTTCCCATTTGCGCCAGCAAAACCGGCAGGTAGGCGTGGTCTGTGCCTATGTCTGCCACGCTTGTGTTCTCGGGCACCCATTTTGCGATTGTTTCAATGCGTTTGCCAAATGCCATTTTTCCTCCATATACAAAAAGCGAAGCCCAAGGGCTTCGCTTTTTCAAGTTTTGATTGGTGGGCCCACCTGGGATCGAACCAGGGACCAACCGGTTATGAGCCGGTGGCTCTACCGCTGAGCTATAGGCCCGATTAGCCTGTCACGGGAACGCCCGAAATAGCCAACGGAGATATTTTATAACATAACAGCACCAATGTCAAGCTGTCATCTTACTCCAGGAAATCCTTCAAGCGCTTGCTGCGGCTTGGATGCCTTAATTTTCTAAGGGCCTTGGCCTCTATCTGTCTTATTCTTTCGCGTGTAACGCCAAAATGCTGTCCGACTTCTTCCAAGGTGCGGGACCTGCCGTCCTCAAGTCCGAAACGCAGCTCAAGAACTTTCTTTTCCCGCAGTGTCAATGTTTCCAGAACCTCACCCAGCTGCTCGCGCAGCAAAGTGAAAGAGGCCGCGTCGGCAGGGGCCGGCGCGTCGTGGTCTTCGATGAAGTCCCCGAGGTGCGAGTCTTCCTCTTCCCCGATGGGAGTTTCCAAAGAAACAGGTTCCTGCGCTATCTTCATGATCTCGCGTACCCGCTCCACGCTTGTGTCCATTTCCTTGGCGATTTCCTCGGGCATCGGCTCGCGTCCCAATTCCTGCAGCAGCTGCCTCGAAACACGCACGAGCTTGTTAATGGTTTCCACCATATGGACCGGTATCCTTATCGTTCTTGCCTGATCGGCAATAGCGCGCGTGATTGCCTGCCGAATCCACCAGGTCGCATATGTGCTGAACTTGAATCCCTTATTGTAGTCAAACTTTTCCACGGCCTTGATAAGTCCCAGGTTGCCTTCCTGAATCAAATCCAGAAACAGCATGCCGCGCCCGACGTATCTTTTGGCAATGCTTACCACAAGCCGCAGGTTGGCTTCGGACAGGCATTTTTTGGCGTCCTCGCCCAAATCGACAATGTTTTTCAAAAGCTTACGGAAGGCTTCGCTGCAGGTATCCCAATCGAGAAAAAGTTCGGCGTCCTTCCCGTTAGCCAGCTGTTTTTTCACTGTTTCAAGCAATTCTTTTGTCTCGAGAAGATAACTCGCCTCAATGTCCGAGGTTTGCTTCTTGATTACGGCCTTCTTCTTGCTCTCGGCGATTTTTATTTTACCGTCAGCAACAAGTCTTTGGATTCTCCCAACCTCGTCTTTGGTGAACTCCTCGCACATCTCCTGGAAGACGGAGATTTTGATGCTTTTCCCGGCCGCGTGGCCAGAAGAGATTTTCGCAAAAACCTTGTTGACTGAACGAGCCTCGAACCAATCCGTTTCCCGCTGCAGCAATTCATTTGCCCGTGACAGCATCGCCCTGGCGTCGCTGTCATCCGGCAAAATCAGCATGACGTTATCGGAAGTTTCCCCGGAAAGAATTTTTTGTGCCTGGTTGCCTTTATCCATTCTTTTGGCGAGCTTGATTTCATCTTCGCCCACGAGCAGCGGCACGCGTCCAATCTCCTTGAGATACATGCGAACGGGATCATCTATGCTGACCCCTTCAGGAACGGTAAGATTAACGAGCTCGTGTTCGGCAATCGGTTCGTCTTCCGCAATTTCACCTGCGGCCGCGCCGGCGGTATCGTCTATGACTTCTATGCCCTTTCTGGCAATAAGATCATACATATCTTCCATGTCATCGGTGCTCATTTCCTCGGCGCTTTGCATGGAATCCATAATTTCGCGATAGGTGAGAACGCCGCCATGGCTTTTCCCTTTATGTAAAAGTTCTTCTACCTGTTCCGTCGAAATCTTTTCATTGGCCATTGCGTTCCCTCCTTTCCGTTACTATTAGTTTACAGGCTGAATTTCTAAAAAACATTTTTAAGCTCATTCTTCAATCTTTGGCTTTCTGCTAATATTCGCTGACTTTCCGTTAATTCCTGCAAAAATTTTTCATCACCGTTTCTTTCGTATTCTGCGGCAAGCTTGCCGTGATATTCGTAATCCTTTTCCAAGCGCGCAAGCTGCAGCTGTTTCAGGCAGTCTCCGATAACTCTTTCCGCTGATTCAATCACCAGTTCCTGCTGTAAAATCAGGGACAGCTCTGCTGCGGCACCTTCTTTAAGTTCGGAAAAAAGGTCTGCGCCGATATCCCTGCCGGATTTTCTTGCCAACTCCCGGAATTTACGGTAAATTTCGGCCCGGGTGTCATCCAGAAAAACCGTTTCCTCGATTTTCTCGTAAAACCGCTCGGCCTTGTCCTCCACACAGCTGTCAATCAGCGCGAAAAGCAGTTGTCTCTCTGCCTGCTCGACCGGGTCGAAGTTTCTTTCCCTTCCGGCGGCGGTCAATCGCGGTGCGACAGGAGCTACGCTTCCCAATCTGATTTTTTTGTATTCGCCGACGAGCAGATTTTCGTCTATTGTAAGTGTTTGTGCCAAACTGCGTATGCGGCTGACGACTTCGATATCGCTTTTGCATTCGAGAAGCAACGGTAATATGTTCGACACGGTCTTAACTTTTCCTTCCAAACCGGAAAAATTATTTTGTTTGAGCGTTCTTTCTATTTGAAAATCAATTCCGGAAGGAGCCTTGCCCAGCAAGTTCAAAAAAGCTTCCGGGCCTTCGCTGCGGATAAAATCGTCGGGGTCTTTTCCCTTTGGCACAACTAAAACCCTTACTTCCAATCCCGCCTTCAGGGCTAACGGAATTGCGTCCATTGCCGCCTTTAAACCCGCCTCGTCATTATCAAAGGCAAAAACCACTTCGGGCACGGCGCGCGCAATTTGCCCGGCATGCTGCTCGGTGAACGCCGTTCCCATTGAGGCAACCGCCCATATAATGCCGGACGCATGCAGCCGGATCGCATCCATGTGTCCCTCGACAACTATAATCTGTCGCTTTTCCCGCGCCGCCTTTAAGGCGACATCCATGCCAAAAAGAAGTGAGCGCTTTGTAAAAACATCTGTTTCGCCGGTATTTAGGTACTTAGGCTGGGCGGCCCCCAGAATCCTGCCTGTGAAACCGACCACTCTGCCTCTCGCGTCTTTTATGGGAATCATTACACGCTCGCGGAAGCGGTCATAGGTTTTCCCGTCATTGCGTCTGACGACCAGCCCGGCACGCACCAGCAATTCTTCGCTGACGCCCCTTGACTTCAGGGCCGCAAGCAGAGTCTGAAAAGCCGGCGGCGCCAAACCTATTGAGAATTTCTCGATGATTGCCTCATCTATTCCCCGGCCGTTCAGATATTCCAGCGCTTTCCTGCCGTATTCCGTTTTCAAAAGGCAGGCTTGAAAAAACTTGACCGCCAGGGCATTTGCGTCGAAAAGTTCCCTGGAGGCCTTCTCTTTTTGAATTTCCTGTTCCGTTTTTTCTTTTTCGGGGATTGCGATTCCGAATTTTTTAGCCAATATTTTTACAGCTTCGGGGAAAGTCGTGTTTTCAATTTTCATAATGAAATTGAAAACATCTCCGCCCGCGTGGCAGCCAAAACAGTGAAAAAGGTTTTTCTGCGGAGCCACCGTAAACGACGGAGTCTTCTCACTGTGAAAAGGACAGCAGCCCCAGTAACGCGGCCCCTTCTTTTTCAAGGCAACGTAGTCTGAAACCACCTTGACGATGTCAGCCTGCGACCTGACCTGTTCTTTGAAATTCTCGTAATTATCATTCATACATGCACCAATCCAAAAAAGTTACTGTTTTATTATATTCAATATTAAGACTCTTTTTCCTCTTTTTCCGGGCAAAGTTTTTTGCGCCCGTCTTTTGTCGGCATTTACCGCTTTAACAAGCTAACTTCAGTTTATCGAAAAATTCTGTTATAATATTATGGTAATCTATGGAGGAAACCAAAATGAAAAAACTGATTTTAATTCTTTTGCTCTTATTAGTTTTTCCTTTGTCCTGCCTTGCCAAACCCGTTATAAAGTGTGACAGGCAAACCTTCGATCCGATCACCCTGACTTACTATCTCGAAGGCAATGTTTCGGTCGACACCGGCAAACGGCTGATTACGGCAAATAAGGCCAAGGTTGAGTTATACTCGCTCGAAGTGTACGCCGAAGGTGAAATCACCCTCACACAGGACAATATCGTTTTCACCGGTGATGCCGTTCACGTAACGGGCAGTGACAAGACCGCAGTAGTAACGGGCAACGTCAATTTTGCGGAAAACGGCGTCAACATAAAGGCCGACCGAGGTTCCTTCAACTGGGGAACAAAGGACGCCTTGTTCGAGGGCAAGGTAAGAATCAAAGCCGAGGACGTTCATTTCACAGAAAACACGTCGGAACTGCTGAAGTCCGGCAAGGATGAAAACGGCGGCATAACAACGGAAAGAATCATTTATAATGTCCGCAGCAAAAAATTCCATGACTGAAAATACCCCTTCAGAGTGTGACAAGGAACACTTTGAAGGGGTATTTTGTTTGAAAGCTCAGCGAGTGCTGTTCTTGGCCGCGTATTCGAGAATCATCCCGGCTGTTTCCTCGACGGCCCTGTTGGAAACGTTGATTATCTTGCAGTGAATCCTGAGCATGATTCCCCTGGCATACTCGAGCTCTTCATTAATACGCTTTACGTCGGCATAACTGGCATCATCAGCCAGCCCCATGGTTTTCAGCCTTTCAACGCGAATTTCATTCAGCTTGTACGGATCGATTAAAAGTCCGATGATTTTGTGCGGCGGCACCCTGAACAATTCCTCCGGCGGCGTGATTTCCGGCACAAGCGGAACGTTGGCGACCTTAAGCTGCTTGTGCGCCAAATACATGCTGAGAGGTGTCTTGGACGTACGAGAAACACCGATCAGCACTATGTCCGCCTTGGAAAGGCCCCAGGGATTCTTTCCGTCGTCATACTTGACGGCGAACTCTATCGCCTCTACCCTCTTGAAATACTCATGGTCGAGCGCGTGAATCAAGCCCGGCTGATTTTTGGGCATGAGGCCGTAGGTTTTTTGGATTGCCTGCAGCACGGGACCGATGATATCAACTACTTCGACATTGTTTTCCTTGGCCGTCCGGGCAATCGTTTCCCTTAGCTCGGGAGAGACTATCGTGTGACAGATAACTGCGTTGTTTTCCCTTGCTTCCTTGACGATAGCCTGTACCTGTTCGGCATCTTTCAGATAAGGAACACGGATTACGTCAAATTTCTCCTGCACGAACTGGCTGATCGTTGCCTTGGCAACAGCCTCTGAGGTCTCGCCTATTGAGTCGGAGACAGCGTAAATTATCGGTAAGTTAGCTATGATAGATTCCTCCTTTGCCTTCTGCCAGGTCAACCAGCAACCTTGTAAAATTTGTCTTGGTGATTCGCCCTATGACTTCATAGGTGTGTTTTTCCTCATTATGGCACTTCACAACCGGCAGACAATCAATCTCGTTATCAATCAGCCTGCGGGCGGCTGTGGCCGCCGCTTCATCAGGACTCGCCACAATTAGCTTGGAAAGCGGCGTCATCACCATGACTATCGGCATGTTCTGCAAATCAGCTCCCTTGTTGATGGCCGCCTTCAACAAGTCCTTTCTTGAAACAACTCCGAGCAGGATGCTTTTGTCCGCAACCACGAAAACCGTGCCGACATCTTCCAAAAACATAGTGACTACGGCGTCATAGGCGGTTTTATCATTATGAAGGGCAATAGGTACCGAT
>JAAYIB010000140.1 GCA_012744295.1 Acholeplasmataceae bacterium | reverse complement strand
TTCCGACACTATCTATAACAATATTGCTTTCGGAAGGCCCGAGGCTTCAGAGGAGGAAATCAAGGAAGCGGCCCGTCTTGCAGCTGCCTCTAATTTTATCGAGGCTATGCCGGACAAGTATCAGACAGAAATTGGCGAGAGGGGGGTCAAATTGTCGGGAGGGCAAAAGCAACGCCTGGCACTTGCAAGGATTTTTTTGAAGAAACCGCCTATACTTATACTTGACGAAGCGACATCCTCGCTTGACAACAAGACGGAGAAAGACATTCAGTCCGCACTTGATGAACTGGTTAAAGACCGAACAACTATCATTATTGCCCATCGTCTGTCTACCGTCATCAGCTCCGACCGCATCGTCGTCATCGACAAGAACGGCGTTGCTGAAGCAGGAACGCATCAGCAGCTGCTTGCCAAAAGAGGAATCTATTTCGGCCTTTATCAATTGCAAAGTACGTTGCCGCAGGGTAATGACTTGCTATAATAATGGCTTTTCTCTTTGCATTGTGGTAAGATAAGAAGAAACTTAATAATATTTAGGTGCCTGTGAAGGCTTAAATGGTAAGAACGGTGAAAATCCGGCACGGTCCCGCCACTGTAAAAACAGTATTTGTTTTAGTCAGGAACCATCCTAAGTTTGTTTGCTGTAATCCACGGGTGATGGAGATAGCGCCATAGGACGGTTTTTAACGTTTTTGGTTCTTTTCAAACCTCTGCGGTTTTGCAGAGGTTTATTTTTTTGCAAGTAGGTAAATCCTAAGAAAGGGCGTACTGCCGATGATTAGTTATAGGATTGTTGAAGGGAGAAAACTGCGCTGCGGCTATACTACCGGTACCTGTGCGGCGGCGGCGGCAAAGGCTGCGACGATTATGCTGCTCACAAACATGTCGTTAGAGAAAGTGGAAATTTCAACTCCCGGAGGAGAAAAGCTAAGTCTGCGTGTAGAAGAATGTACCATAAAAGAATGTGAGGCAGCCTGCGCCGTGCGTAAAGATGCCGGTGACGACACTGACGCAACGGACGGTATTTTAATTTTCGCAGCAGCAAAGAGAATGCCAGGACGGAAAGGTATTGAGCTTGCTGCAGGAATCGGGATAGGCATCGTGACTCAACCCGGACTTGCCTGCTCCGTCGGTATGCCGGCGATTAATCCTATACCGCGCAAAATGATTACAGAGGCAGTTTCTCAGGCTGCACACGCGCATTCCTGCGAAGAAGGAATCCAGGTAACCATATTCATACCGCAAGGAGAAGAAGTTGCGAAAAAAACATTTAATTCACGGCTTGGTATTTTAGGGGGATTATCAGTTCTCGGCACAAGCGGGATTGTTGAGCCGATGAGTGAGGAAGCAATGATTAAGACAATGTTTGCGGAAATGGATGTCCAGAAATGTAAGGGCAATAAGGATTTGCTTGTTTTTTTCGGCAATTACGGACAGGACTTTGCAAGAGACGTTCTTGGACTTAGCATCAGGGACGCGGTCATTTGCAGCAATTTTGTGGGAGAATTGTTGGATTATGCCGTTTTCAAACGCTTTCGCTCACTGTTCCTCGTGGGGCATGCGGGTAAACTTGTCAAGTTGGCGCAAGGAGTCATGCAAACACATTCAAAATACGCAGATTGCCGGTTGCAGACTTTTGCCCTGTACGCCTTGCTTGCCGGTGCTGACAATCAAACCGCCTACAGCATCATGAAGGCTGCAACTACTGACGCTGCTCTCGGCATAATCAAGGAGCAGGGTCTTGAAAAACAGGTGACTCAAAGCATTTGTGAAAAAATTGACTATTATATGCAGCAGAGAGTAAAGGGCAAACTCAGGACGGGAGCTTTAATGTTTTCAAATATGCACGGACAGCTTGGAATTACAATTGATTCAGAAAAACTGTTAGAGCTTCAGCGGCAGAAGACAGGGGGAAACATATAGTGCAAGGCAAGCATTACTGTGTAGGTGTCGGCCCCGGCGATCCCGAGCTCATGACATTGAAGGCAGTAAGAATGTTGAAGGAATGTGACGTAATCGCAGTGCCAATGGGCGACAACGGAGCAATGACTGCCAGAGAAATAATCAGTAAGATAATTGCCCCGGGAGAAAAGCAGGAAATCATTATGCGCATGCCGATGAGCAAGCAAAAAGCCATCGTCGCCAGGGCGCATCAGGAAGCGGCGGCAAGCATCAAAGAGAAGCTTGAACGGGGTCTTACCGTTGTTTCCATTACGCTGGGCTGCCCAACCGTCTACGCAACGTGCATTTACGTGCATAAAGTCTTGCGCAAGGCAGGATATGACTCGCAAATAGTACCTGGTGTCACTTCCTTTTGCGCCGCCGCGGCCAGATTGAATATTGCATTAGTAGAAGAGGCCGAACCTCTTGTTGTCATTCCCGGAAGTTATCCGGCACCGGAAGAGCTTTTGTCGGCACACGGTACGAAGGTAATCATGAAGTCGGGCCGTGAATTGGGCAAGGTGATTGAAGTTTTGCAATGCCGAAAACTTCTCGATAAGGCAGCAATGGTTGAAAGATGTGGACTTCAAGACGAAAAGGTGTACAGGGACCTAAGGCAGGCAAATAAGGATGCGGGCTATTTTTCGCTGCTTCTGGTTAAAGAAAAGGGGTTGGAAAACAAATGATTTATTTTGTAGGTGCCGGTTCGGGCGCGGTTGATCTGATTACTGTCAGAGGCAAGGATTTACTGGAAAAGGCAGATTTGATTATTTATGCCGGTTCCCTTGTAAATAAGAATCTTTTAAAATATGCAAGACCCACTTGCACTATTATGGACAGCGCGGCAATGACTCTCGAGGAGGTAGTCGGAGCGATGGTTCCGGCTGCAAGAGCAGGCAAGCTGGTCGTACGTCTTCATACCGGAGACCCCAGCGTCTATGGAGCGCATAGAGAACAGATGGACTTGCTGAAGGCTGGGGGCGATGAATTTGAAGTTGTTCCGGGTGTGAGTTCTTTCTGCGCAGCGGCAGCAGCCCTGAAAGCAGAATATACGCTGCCCGGCGTCAGCCAGTCCGTAATCATAACGAGAATGGAGGGAAGAACCGGTGTCCCGATAGGGCAGCACATAGCTGATTATGCGGCACACAATGCAACGATGGTCATATTTCTAAGTTCAGGCATGACGGAAAAACTCTCGGAGGAACTTATTGCCGGCGGATACAATGAAAATACGCCGGCGGCAATTGTTTACAAGGCTTCCTGGCCAGATCAGAAAATTGTTCATTGCACTGTAGGAACACTTAAGGAGGCAGCTCTTGAGCATAATATCACCAATCTGGCCTTGATAACGGTCGGAAACTTTTTGGGGAACGAGTATCAGCGCTCCGAGCTCTATAGTCCTACTTTTTCCCACCGTTTTCGCAAAGCGGCTGAAACGGACTCTGAGCCGGAATGAAGGCCTCGATCTTTTCCTATACACGAAAAGGCGCGGAGGTGTCGTTGCTTATAAGTGCTTGCCTCAATAAAAACGGCTATGAAACGGTTGCCTATACCATGGAAAAGTATGTGGACCTGGATTATCGGCTTACGATTAACCCGGGTTGCAGCCAAACCGCTTCCGTTTTCAGGGAAAGCAGAGTTCTTGTCTATGTCGGGGCATGCGGAATTGCTGTAAGAAGCATCGCGCCGCATGTAAAAAGCAAAATGGAAGATCCTGCGGTCATCGTTGTGGACGAATTGGCAAGACACGTTATCCCCTTGCTTTCCGGGCATCTTGGGCAGGCTAATAAAATAGCTAAAAAAATAGCCTCAGAAATTGAAGCCCAAATTGTTTTGACAACGGCAACCGATATTAACGGCCTCTTTGCAGTTGACGAATGGGCGTCATATAATGGCTTGCAGATAGCAAGCATGCATTGCGCCAAAGAAATAGCGGCGGCACTGGTCGATGGCGAAGCAGTGGGCTTTGTCAGCAGTTATCGCATGACGGGTGAACTTCCTGCAGGCCTTTCTTACGACAGAAATACGAGGTGCGGGATTGTCATTGGAGATACGTTTGATTGCAAGCCGTTTGCAGTAACCTTAAATCTCGTGCCAAAAAAATGCTGCATAGGTATCGGCTGCAGGAGGGGAACAACGGCAGAGGAAATAGAGGAGGCAGTACGGATAGCACTCTGCGAGGCCCGGATAGATATCGCAGCCGTCAGCTGTTTGAGTTCGGTGGAATTGAAACGGGACGAAGCGGGTTTATTGGATTTTGCCGCCAAGTACGATTGGCCGCTGATCTTTTTCAGTGTCAAGGAGTTGACGGTGCTGTCGGGAATATTTACTTCATCAGATTTTGTTTATAAAACTATCGGTATTGACAATGTTTGCGAGCGATCTGCGGTTGCATGCACAGAGAACGGAAGGCTTTTGCTGTCAAAAAGAAGTCATAATGGAGTCACAGTGGCAATAGCGCGCAGGGATTGGCAGGTTGACTTTAATAATTACAGGGATGGTGAAGCGAATGTCTAAAAAAATTTATGTTGTGGGATTAGGACCTGGCGGTGCAGAGCAAATGACCGGACGGGCAAAAAACGTTTTGGCAGATTGTGACATCATTGTCGGTTACAAGGTTTACATTGACTTAATCCGGCAAAATTACAGCGATAAGGAATTTATTGACACGGGCATGTGCAAGGAGGTTGAACGCTGTCAGTCCGCGATTGAAAAGGCAATGCAAGGAAAACGCGTTGCAATGGTTTCCGGTGGAGACTCAGGGGTGTACGGCATGGCGGGAATTATGCACGAACTTATTGGCGAAGTGCCAGAAATTGAAGTAGAAGTAATTCCGGGCATTACCGCTGCCTGCAGTGCGGCGGCAGTCTTAGGGGCTCCGCTAATCAGCGATTTTGCGGTAATCAGTCTCAGCGACCTTTTGACGCCTTGGGATAAAATTAAAGCGCGACTCGCTTACGCTGCCCGCGCCGATTTTGTAATCTGTATCTACAACCCCTCAAGCAACAAAAGGCATGACTACTTGCAAAAAGCCTGCGACATCATAAGCGCGAATCGCGATAAGGATGTGCCTGCAGGCATCGTGCGCAACATCGGCCGCAAGGGTGAGGAGTATCAAATAATGATGCTTTCAGAGCTTCGTTCGTCCAATGCTGATATGTTTTCAACGATAATAATCGGCAACTCGCAAACGCAAATAATTAAAAACAAGATGGTGACTCCGAGAGGATACAGCTTTTGATGGATACGAAACCGTTGATTTGGATATTCGCAGGCACAAGTGAAGGCAGGGAACTGATCCGTTTATTGGCCGCATGGCAAGTTGAGATTATTGCGTCTGTTGCTACTTCTTACGGCGAGTTGCTCCTGACACCTCAGAAAAACCTGCAGATTATGTGTGGGAGGCAGGACTATCTGCAAATTGCCAAATTCATTCAAGAAAAGAAACCGTCATGCGTAATTGACGCGACGCATCCTTACGCCGTTGCGGTTACCGGGAACCTAAAAGCGGCATGCAAGGATTACGGCGCACGCTACCTGAGGCTTCTGAGGCAGAAAAGCAATACTGAAGGCTGTATGCTAATGCCGGGATATTTGGAGGCGGTCGAATATCTCAACGGAACTGAAGGCAATATCGTTTTAACAACGGGCAGCAACCACCTTGAAGAATTCACCCGAATCAGAAATTTCAACGAAAGAGTGTTTCTTCGTATGCTGCCATTTCCTTCGTCGCTGGAAAAAGCTCTCGGCCTCGGTTTTAAGCCGGGTAACGTAATCTGCATCCAGGGGCCTTTCACGGAAGAGCTTAACCGGGCATTGTTCCGATATGCCTGCGCTAAGTATGTTGTTTCGAAAGAGTCCGGTCCAAACGGCGGCTTCGGGGCAAAGAAAAAAGCAGCAGAAAGCATGGGGGCAAGTCTTATCGTGATTGAAAGAACGGAAGAAAAAGACGGCACTGACCTTCTGGGAGTCCTGAACGAACTCGAAAGGCAGGGCCTGGCTTAAATTGCAGGCAAGGGGATGTTGAGCATTGACAAAGGTAAACATTATAGGCATAGGCCCCGGCAGCTTTGACCTGCTGACCGTAAAAGCAGCAAAGGCAATCGAGGAAAGCAGCGTCCTGTTTGGTGACAAAAGAATGCTGAAGGCTTACGAAGACACTGACAAGACATTGCTTGCGACTATCGACGCCGGGATAATCGAGGCAAAAATCAGTGAATTGTCGAAAGGGAAGCATGTTTTCGGTATCCTTGTTTCCGGGGATACCGGCTTTTTCAGCCTGGCCAAAAATCTACGCAGAAGGCTGAAGGCCTACGAAGTCCACAGCTATTGCGGAATCAGTTCTGCAGTCTATTTCGCACAGCTGCTCGAAACTTCATGGGATGACGCCGCTCTTTTGAGCCTGCACGGACGCGATGAAAATCTGACTGCCACAGTAACAAGGCACAAGAAGGTTTTTGCGCTTACAGGAGGTGCGAACTCACCGAATGAAATATGCAAAGAGCTTTGCCGTAATGGTTTGGGC
>JAAYIB010000139.1 GCA_012744295.1 Acholeplasmataceae bacterium | reverse complement strand
GGTCAGGGTATTCCCGAGCTGCGCGAACGCACCCGTCAGATGGCAGAGGACGCGCAAAACAAGCTGCAGGCAATTGCAAGCAAAGACATTGTGGGAGAACTTCTTGACCTGGAATTAGGCAAGAGCGGGATTTCCATGATGAATGTAACGCAGGACATGGTTATGGCTAAAACGGGGATTGCGAGAGGACATTTTATGTTTGCTCAAGCCAATACGCTTGCCTTGGCTGTCATCGATGCACCCGCGGCCCTTACCGGAGTAGCCAATGTCAAGTATAAAGTGCCGATTTATGCAGGTGCAAGCCTGATAGCAAGAGCGGAAGTCATCCGTATCGAAGATAAAAAATATTTTATCTGGGTTAAAATCCGCAACAACAACGAAGAAGTTTTCAGAGCCAAATTTATTGTTGTTTCCCTGCCTAATGAAAGGATTGTGTAAAATGAAGGTCGCTGTGGATGTAATGGGTACGGATTACGGGCCTGAAGAAATTGTTTTAGGCGCAATTCAAGCTGTAAAACAACATGAGTGTGAAGTTTTCTTAGTGGGTGACAGCCGGCAGATTGAAGCCGTGCTTAAAAATTACGGTGAACTCAACAACAATAAAATAATAATCGAACATGCAGGCGAGGTAATCGGCATGAGCGAACATCCGAGCTTAAGCGTCAAGACTAAGACGGATGCCTCGATTGTGGTCGCCACCCGTCTTTTGCACACAAAGACGTGTGACGCGCTTGTATCGGCTGGCAGTACTGGTGCCGCGGTTGCGGCCGCGTTGTTTGGGCTCGGCAGAATTAAAGGTATCGAACGACCGGCAATTGCAACACCTATCCCCAGCATAACAGGAACTACCGTTGTAGTCGATTCAGGAGCAAAGGTCGATGCCAAACCATATCATTTAGTCCAAAATGCCGTGATGGGCTCGATTTACGCTGAATCAATTCTCAAAATAAAAAATCCTCGTGTCGGACTTTTGAACATAGGGGAGGAAGAAACCAAAGGGAACGAGCAAGTGCTTGCTGCCTATCCGCTTCTTAAAGCTGAGGGGCACATTAACTTCATCGGCAATGTTGAGGGCAGGGACATAACAAAGGGTACGGTCGACGTTGTGGTTTGTGACGGCTTTGTGGGCAACGTTGTTTTGAAAGTTGCCGAAGGCCTGGCTGATGCCATAATGACCATGATCAAGAGGGCAATCGGACAAAGCGGGCTTTTAGCAAAGTTAGGCGCGCTCTTAATCAAGCCGGCACTGAAAAGTTTAAAAAAGTCTGTGGATCCGGCTGAATATGGCGGCGCGCTGCTGCTCGGAGTAAAGGCGCCGGTTGTGATTTGCCACGGCAGTTCCAAAGCCAAGGCTATAAAAAACGCGGTCGGAGTAGCGGTTGAGTTTGCCAAGAATGACGTTATAGGGCACATAGGCGAAAGCATAGTCAAAAAACGAAAAGGGAATGAGTGATATGCAAATGAAATATGCAGGAATATTAGGCATGGGTTTTTATGTTCCCGAAAAAGTGTTAACTAATTACGATCTTGAAAAAATGGTCGAAACCAGCCACGATTGGATTGTGGAAAGGACCGGGATCAAGGAAAGACACATCGCGGCACCGGAACAGGCCACTTCGGGCCAAGCGTTGATTGCCGCTCGCAAGGCTTTGGAAGACGCAGGCATAGAGGCCGAACAGTTAGACTGTATCATTGTTGCCACGGAGACACCGGACACAAAGTTTCCTTCTACAGCCTGTGTTTTACAGGATCTTTTGGGAGCAAAGGCTGCCGCTGCATTTGATTTGTCTGCTGGTTGTTCAGGCTTTGTTTACTCGTTGTCAGTTGCCAATTCAATGATAACCAGCGGCCTTTACAAACATATTCTGATTGTGGGCGCTGAAACTCTTTCAAGAATCATGAACTGGAAAGACCGTAATACTTGTGTCCTGTTTGGTGACGGAGCGGGCGCAGCCGTTGTCGGCGAGGTGCCTGAAGGCTATGGAATCTTAAGCGTCGAAATGGGTGCAGACGGTTCCGGCGGAAAATTCCTGCAGATGCCAGCAGGCGGTTCGCGCAAACCGGCTTCACACGAAACTGTTGATAACAACGAACATTATATTTTCATGGATGGCAGCGAAGTTTTCAAGTTTGCCGTGAAAATAATGGCTTCTGCCTCCAAAAAGGTTATGGATAAGGCAGGTATATCAATCGAGGAAGTTGACCTGATAATTCCTCATCAGGCCAACACGAGAATTATTTCAGCATCTGCCAAGAGGCTGCACGTACCGGAAGAAAAAGTTTTTGTGAATGTTGACAGATACGGCAACACTTCTGCCGCCTCGGTGCCTATTGCCTTATGCGAGGCAAGGCAGCAAGGCCTCGTAAAAAAAGATGGCAAAATAGTCCTTGTCGGCTTCGGTGCAGGTTTGACCTGGGCTGCAGTGGCGATGAAATGGTGGAGTAAGTAGATAAGGAGGGTTTAATATGGGAAAGACAGCATTTCTGTTCCCGGGACAAGGGTCACAGTCCGTTGGAATGATGAAGGAATTCTATGATGATTACGAGTCTGTAAGAAACGTTTTTCGCTCTGCAGACGAAGCGCTCGGATTTTCTATTACTGAAATGTGTTTCAAAGGACCTGAGGATCAGCTGCGTCTGACATTTAACACGCAGCCTGCAATTCTTACCGCTAGCATTGCAGCAGCCGAAGTTTTAAGGGAACACGGAGTTGTCCCGGAAATCGCCGCCGGTCACAGCCTTGGAGAATATTCAGCCCTTGTGATTGCAGGAGCATTGAGCTTCAAGGACGCGGTCAGAATTGTGCGTAAACGCGGTCAGTTCATGCAGGAAGCAGTGCCTGTCGGTCAGGGAAGTATGGCGGCTGTAATGGGTATGGATGACTCGTCTTTGATAGTTTCGATTTGCAAAAAAATAGAGCTTGAAACCGGCAGAGCCGTGCAAGCGGTAAATTTCAACTGCCCCGGCCAGGTGGTAATTGCAGGTGCGGCTGAAGGTGTTGACAGGGCCGTCGAAGCATTAAAGTTGGCCGGAGCTAAAAGAGCAGTATTGCTTCCGGTGAGCGCTCCTTTCCACAGCAGCCTGATGCAGCCGGCGTCTCTAAGGTTGGCTGAAGAGTTCAAAACGATAAGCTTTAAAGACGCAAAGCTTCCGGTAGTGGCAAATGTTACTGCCGAGCAGGTTACAGTTGCCGACGAAATTGAAGAGCTGCTCGTGCGTCAAGCTGCAAGTCCCGTGTTGTGGGATAGTTCTATCCGCTATATGATAGACAAAGGCGTAGAATGCTTTATCGAGGTTGGCCCGGGTAAAGTCTTGACTGGCTTTAATAAGAAAATAGCCAAGGATGCGGCGGCATTAAATGTTGAGGACAACTCAAGCCTGGAAAAAACTCTTGCTTATTTTAAGGAGGTTCGTTAAAATGCAGATAGAAGGCAAGGTAGCATTTGTAACCGGCGCTTCCCGAGGCATAGGGCGCGCTATTGCGATTAAACTGGCAGAAGCAGGAGCGGATGTTGCTGTTAACTTTGCCGGAAATGCCGCAGCTGCTGAAGAGGTGGCTGCTGAAATCAGAAAGCTGGGACGAAAAGCAGTGTTGGTGCAGGGAGACGTTTCCAGCACGAAAGCGGCTGCTGAAATGGTTGACTCCGTGATTGCGGAGTTTGGGCGCTGCGACATCCTGATTAACAACGCGGGGATAACGCGCGACGGTCTTTTGATGAGAATGAAGGAAGAGGACTGGGATGCGGTACTCGACACTAACCTTAAGGGTGTGTTTAACTGTACCAAAGCTGTCTTGAAATACATGATGAAGCAAAGATCCGGTAAAATAGTTAACATTGCTTCGGTAGTAGGTGTCATGGGCAATGCAGGGCAAGCCAATTATGCTGCGGCAAAAGCCGGCTGCATCGGCTTTACCAAGTCTGTGGCTAAAGAAGCTGCCTCCCGAGGCATAACGGTAAATGCTGTCGCTCCCGGACTTATTGCGACTGACATGACGAAAATCCTGCCTGAAAAGGTACTCGAGGAAATGACTTCCGGTATTCCGCTGAAAAGAGCCGGCCTGCCTGAAGATGTTGCCAATGCAGTATTATTCCTGGTTTCTGATGATGCTGCTTATATAACCGGTCAGACGTTGCACGTCGACGGTGGTATGGTAATGTAATTCGCATAAGAGCTTGCCTTTGGAAGGAGGTGAATTGAATGACTACTTTCGAAAAAGTAAGAGATATTACTGTTGAGCAATTGAGCGTTGATGCCGACGAAGTTAAGATGGAATCAACCTTTATTGATGATTTGGGTGCTGATTCATTGGACATTGTTGAATTAATCATGGCTTTTGAAGAAGAATTCAACGTTGAAATTCCTGACGAAGTGGCGGAAAAAATCCGCACAGTCAAAGACGCGGTTGAATTGTTGGACAAAGAGAAATAAGAGTTTAAGGCTTTTTAAGGAAATCCCGCTAGCGGGATTTCCTTAAAAAAGTTATCCTGAAATGGGGGATATTTGTTGAAATTACCAGTGCTGAAAATCGGTGACTTGGTTGCCGAAGTGCCGATCATACAAGGTGGAATGGCAATAAGGCTTTCTACTGCCAGGCTTGCCGCTGCCGTTGCCTGCGAGGGCGGCATAGGCTTGATTGCTGCCTCGGGCATGACGTTCGATGAGCTGCGCAAGGAAATCAGGGTAGCAAGAAAATTAACGGGGGGCAAAGGAATTATCGGCATAAATGCCATGGTTGCCGCTCGCGAATTCTTAGGCCTGATTACTACGGCGGCAGAAGAGAAAGTTGACTTAATTGTAGCCGGCGCCGGTTTTTCAAGAGATATGTTTGCGGTTGGGCGCGACCATGGCGTAGCCATAGTCCCCATCGTTTCCTCGGTTAAGCTTGCCAAAATTGCCGAACAACTGGGAGCTTCTGCCGTCATTGCCGAAGGAACGGAAGCCGGCGGCCATCTGGGAACACAAAGCTCTATCAAGGAAATCCTGCCCGAGATTGTCCGGGCAGTCAAGATACCGGTCATCGCAGCCGGCGGCGCTGTTGACGGAAAGGATGTTGCGGAGCTTTTGCAGCTTGGCGCCAGCGGCGTGCAGATGGGCAGCCGTTTTGCTGCCAGCGAAGAGTCTAACGGAGCCGATGACCTGAAACAGTTTTATCTGAAGATGACAAAGGATGACGTTGTACAAATTGACAGCCCGGTAGGTTACAAAGGCCGCGCTATTTTGAACCCTTTCGCCCAGCTGATTCTTCAGCAAGAACAGCCAAGACCGACAGAATGTGATTCCTGTCTTAAACATTGTTCCCGTTCCTTCTGCATTATCAAAGCCTTAACCAGAGCTCAGCAAGGTGATGTGGAAACAGGTCTTGTCTTTACCGGTGCAAATATGTGGAAAATAAAGGAAATACTGCCGGTGAAGGAAATATTCAGAAGAATCAAAGAAGACATAGCTAAAATATGATATTGAGGTGATTTGATTTGAAGAGAAGAGTAGTAATTACAGGTCTTGGTCCGGTCTCTCCGATAGGAACAGGCAAGGAAGAATTTTGGAAAAACCTGACGGCAGGAAAATCAGGTGTAGGTTTGATCACAAGGTTCGATACCACAGATTTTGATGTTAAAATTGCGGCAGAGGTTAAAGATTTTGACTATACGCTTTACGTCGACAAAAAAGAAGGCAAAAGAATGGACCGCGTTACCCATTTTGCGGTTGCCGCGGCTAAACTGGCGATTGAAGACGCCAAGCTCGACCTTGGTAGTATTAATCAGGTGAGAGCAGGAGTGTGCGTAGGAAGCGGTATCGGCGGAATTGATACTTTTGTCGAGCAAACTACGAAATATGTTGAAAAAGGACCAAGCAAAATCAGTCCTTTCTTCATTCCTATGGAAATTCCCAATATGCCGGCGGGCCAAATATCGATTGCTCTCGGGTTCAAAGGTCCCAACACGGCGATTGTGACCGCTTGCGCTACCGGCACCAACTGCATCGGCGACGCGTTCCGCACAATTCAGTATGGAGACGCGGATCTGATGATTGCAGGCGGTTCCGAGGCTGCAATTTCTCCGGTGGCGGTAGGAGGCTTCTCAAATATGAAGGCTCTTGCCGGCAATAACGAGAATCCGGAAAAAGCCTCTTGTCCATTTGACAAGAAGCGTGATGGCTTTGTCATGGGCGAAGGAGCCGGCGTTGTCCTGCTCGAGGAGCTTGAACATGCCAAATCTCGCGGTGCTCACATTTACGCTGAAATATGCGGTTATGGCATGACCTCGGACGCTTATCACATTACAGCTCCGGACCCCAGCGGAGAAATGCCCGCCGCTTGTATGAAGGCTGCAATTGATGACGCGGAAATCAAACCTGAAGAAGTAGGCTACATCAACGCGCATGGAACATCAACCCATAGAAACGATTTAAATGAAACAATTGCCGCAAAAAAAGTTTTTGGTGCTCATGCTTACAAGCTTGCCATCAGCTCCAATAAGTCAATGATAGGACACTTGTTGGGCGCTGCCGGCGGCGTTGAGGCAATTGCAACCGCTTTGACGATTGAGCAGGGAATTATACCGCCGACTATCAACTACGAAGATCCTGATATAGATGAAGAGCTTGATCTTGACTATGTCCCCAATGTCGCGCGCAAGGCCGAGGTTAAGGCAGCTTTGTCGAACAGCTTTGGTTTTGGCGGGCACAATGCTACGATCTTACTGAAAAGGTACGAAGAATAAATTGGATTTGAGTGATAGAGGATGAACAAAGAGCGAAAAGAAGAGCTGCAGGAGTTATGCAGGTCGCTAAAGATAGAAATGAACGATTTGTACCTGCTGAATACAGCTCTAACCCATACTTCTTATGCACATGAGTCTAAGCAGTTTCCCAAGCCTAACCACAGTGAAAGAATTGAGTTTTTGGGGGATTCGGTGCTTGGTCTTGTTGTAAGCACCTACATGTACAAAAGATTCCCCCGAATGGATGAGGGCGAATTGACAAAGCTTCGTGCGTATCTTGTTTGTGAAACTACGCTGTCCAAATACGCCAAGCAAATAGGTTTGGGCGACTACATTCTTCTGGGCAGGGGTGAGCTTCTTTCCGGCGGACGTGAACGAAACTCAATTTTAGCTGATGCCTTCGAATCGGTTGTTGGAGCTTACTATCTGGATCAAGGATTGGAAAAAGCAGAAAAGTACTTATTGGACATGATGAGGGAAGAACTCGAGATGACCGCAAAACACGGTTTGTGCAGGGATTTTAAGACCCGCTTGCAGGAAATGGTGCAAAAAGAAGGCGTGGTTGAAATAATCTATCAATTGCTTGGAGCCAAGGGGCCGGATCATGATAAAGTGTTTGACACCGCAGTTGTGATCAACGGCGTTATTACGGGGGAAGGCAGCGGAAAGTCCAAGAAGGAGGCCGAACAGAACGCGGCCAGGGAAGCTCTTATGAAATTAGGAGAACAATTATAAATGCAAAAGGCAGTTGGCCAGCCAGCTGCCTTTTTTCCTATGTAAAAGGGGGGAGTGTATTTTGAAGGTCATACCAGTATTTATTCCTCAGGCAGGGTGTCCGCATCAGTGTGTTTTTTGCAATCAGAAAACAATCAGTGGTGAAAGCGAAACATCAATAGAAAATGCACAGAAACAAATTGAGAAATATATACAGTGGCTGAAGCCTTCCGTTGAAAACCAGCTGGCATTCTTTGGCGGGTCTTTCACGGCTCTGAGTTCCGGTATGCAGGAAGAACTGCTAATGTTGTCAGATTACTATATAAGAAGAGGGGACATCGGCAGTGTCAGGGTTTCAACACGTCCTGATTATGTAGATGAGGAAAGACTGGCCTTGTTGCAAAAACATCATGTCACCCTTGTAGAATTAGGCGTACAGTCTCTTGATGACAAGGTCCTGCAGCAAGCCGGAAGAGGCCACTTGGCAGAAGATGTTTATAATGCTGTTGCCGTGCTCAGGGAAAACGGCATGCAAATTGGCATACAGCTGATGCT
>JAAYIB010000138.1 GCA_012744295.1 Acholeplasmataceae bacterium | reverse complement strand
CTTATCAACTATTGTTCCCTCTACAAAACCGCCTAACCATCCACAGTTTACGTCAAACACATAATTGCCTGCAACAAAGGCTATCCAGTTTAAGCTTTTCGAGAAAATATAGCCCTCGTCTCCAAGCCATGCAACAAGCTGAGAATGTCTATCAAACAATGCTATCATACAATACCTCCACTTTTATGTTTAAATATTTTGCGCTCTATGAGCGCTTCGTTTCGAGGAGTTGTTTTTTGTTCCACTCTATCCATGAGATGCCACATAATATGAATTATGGCTGCACTTTTCGCTTGGAATTAGTCACATACGTCAACTCAGTGAAGGCACCTTTATACACTTCATCATCAAGAAAACCTAAAATTTCCTTGAGTTTTTTCTTTTCAGTTGGCAATATGACTTTGTTGTTCTCAACAGTTACGACTAAGCCACATTCCTGTGCAAGCTTTTTTATTTTCTTTGCTGTATTGTTTTTCAGAACACCTGAGTCATTGATCAGGGCAATTTTCCGGCGAATCCAGGTGTCCGCCATAGCTTGCATAGCCTGTTTGTCTGGGATATGTAACAAGGGTAAATCGCAAAAACTCTGAACTTTCGCGTCAGTTGCAGAACGATAATATTCGCCAAGGTCGAAAACCTGGCGCGCATAATAATATGAAGAAAAGCGAAGTTCTGTTGCCGTGAAAATACAATCCACACTATCGGTGATACCAATTCCCCAACGATTTTCACGTCTAAATGTATCTTCACTATAAAATAAGTTAAATCTTCTTGTAGACAGGTATTGTTCTTTGCGAAATCGTTGAAATGCAACAGTAAATACTTCCGTATTGTTTGCTTCCCTACGCTGTCCTACGAAAACAGCTCGAATATCGGGTTCATCTTCTTCGCTGTACCGGAACGTTTGTAACCCCAGAGGGCTCTAATGGCATTTGTTTTTCTGCTTTACAACTTGCTTGGTATTGCCAATTAGCTGGAATTGATCGAGTGAGAAGAAATTTATGTATTCCGATTTTATAATCATTAGAGAGTTGTGGGCCATCTCTAATGAGTTATGACCGAGTGTTTTCTGAAGACGAAAAATATCCGCTGAATTCCTTGCTTAGTTTTATCCAAAGGTGTTCTTGAAAGTGTGAATGCCTAACGTAGTAACTATTTTCTTTTTAATATATTCTTTTATTGTAGCTAATGCGAGATTTGTTACCATGTTATTCAAATGGACCTCTTCAAACGCTACTGAAACTAAACTCGTATTGCTCTTCCATGTAATGATCTTTCTTAACACGCATTCGTCATTCCTCCCACTATTTTGATGTCATCAGGAAGTCAAAAATAGACTCCCTGATTGTGTCAAAATCCGGAAATAATCAGGGTGTCTAATTTTTAAGCAGAAAAAGAAAGAACCCTCATTTTGCTTGAGGATTCTTGGGTTTGGTGCACCAGACAAATCTATATCCGAACTCGTAATGTCTTGTAGTGTAATGGTTTTATCGCCATCCTTGAAGTTGAAGGTGATGACCACCTTATCATCGTACAGGAAGATGGCGTTGATGAAGGTATCCACGAGCATCTTCCGATGTTCCTTCTTGGTGACATCCAGAGCACGGAACTTGTGCAGATAGAACCGCATGAACTCTTCGCTGATCTTGGGCTTTTGCAGCTGCTCGCTGGCGATCTTGATTTCCATGTCCTCTTTGACGGCTTCCAGCTCTTCCAGCCGCTGTTTGGTGGAAGGGGTCAGGATGCCCTGCTGGATGGCATTGAGCAGGTTGTTGATGCCCAGGGTAGCTTCCCGAAGCTGTTGCTCATAATGGGGTAGTTCGGTGGGCTCCTTGTCCTGCAGTTCCATCAGCTTGGCAATGATGGCATCAATGGCCTTGTCATCCATCACCATCTGCATGGTGGCGTTGATCACCAGGTCTTCCAGCCATAGCTTCCTTGCGGACTTCTTTTTGCAGGCCTTGCGCTTTTTAACCCCCACGCACTTGTAATAGCGATGCACGCGCATCGTCCGGCTGGTGCCGCTTTCTCCGCACATATAGAGGCCGCAATAGCCGCAGAACAGCTTGGTGGTCAGCAGGTAATCATCCTCTGCCTTGTGACGGGCGGGAGCCTTCTGGTTCTTCTCCATCTTCTTCTGCACACGGTCAAACAGGTCCTTCGGGACAATAGCGGGGATGCCATCAGGTATCATCACATCCCGGTAGCTCAATTCGCCCATGTACCGCCTGTTCTTCAGCAAATGCCGCACGCTGCCAAACTGCATGG
>JAAYIB010000137.1 GCA_012744295.1 Acholeplasmataceae bacterium | reverse complement strand
GTCCAGGCGGTCCAGTTCCACCCCGAAAAATCAAGCAAGGCCGGCCTCGAAATATTAAAGGCGTTTAAGGAGTGGTGAGCATGATTTTATTTCCTGCTATAGACATCAGAGGCGGACGCTGCGTGCGTCTGACCGCCGGAAGGTTCGACTGTGAGACGGTGTTTGCCGATGACCCTGCCGAAATGGCAGTGCGTTGGGAAAAAGCCGGCGCCGAATATTTGCACGTGGTTGACCTCGACGGAGCTTTGGCGGGCCAGAGCAAAAATCTTGAAGTAATAGGCCGGATTCTGGCAAGCGTCAAAATTCCCGTGCAGCTTGGCGGCGGCATCCGTACCATACAAAACATTGCCGATTGTTTAGAACTTGGCGTCAGTAGGGTTATCCTCGGCTCCATCGCCGTGCGCGACCCTCAGCTGGTAAAGTACGCCTGCAGACTCTTTCCGGGCAGCATTGTTGCCGGCATCGACGCCAGATACGGAGAAGTAGCAGTGGAAGGCTGGGGAGTGGGCGGAGGCGTAAATGCCGTTGCCCTGGCAAAAACAATGGCGGAAGCCGGAATTGAACGCGTAATTTTTACCGATATAGCAAGAGACGGAATGCTTGGCGGCGTCAACATAGAGGCAACGGCAGAGCTCGCAAAGTTGAGCGGGTTGAAGGTGATTGCTTCGGGCGGGGTGGCATCGCTCGATGACATAATCGCCTTAAAGAAACGTGAAAAGGACGGCATAGAGGGCTGCATCATCGGCAAGGCAATCTATACTGGTGCCGTTGACCTCACAGCGGCTTTGGCGATAGCGAAGGAGGCGCAGGATGCATACGAAGAGAATAATTCCATGTCTTGACGTCAAGGGCGGGCGTGTTGTGAAGGGTACCAACTTCGTGGGCCTGAGGGATGCCGGGGATCCGGTTGAGCTGGCACACCTCTACGACGGGGAAGGTGCCGACGAATTGGTTTTTCTTGACATCACCGCCTCGGTGGAACAGCGCAAGGCTATGCTTGACGTCATTAACCGGACGGCAGGCGAGGTGTTTATGCCGCTAACCGTTGGCGGGGGCATCAGCAGCGTCGGCGACATAAGGAACGCACTGCAGGCAGGCGCCGACAAGATATCGGTCAATACCGCCGCCGTCCAGAATCCGGCGTTAATCAGCGAGGGTGCGGAGCTTTTCGGCAGTCAGTGCATAGTGCTTGCCGTGGATGCGAAAAGCTGCGGCGAAGGAAAGTGGGAGGTTTACGTGCATGGAGGCAGGACTCCCACGGGGCTTGACGTCGTCGACTGGGTGCGGCAGGCCGTCGGATTAGGTGCCGGTGAGATTTTGCTGACCAGCATGGACTGTGACGGTACGGAGGCAGGTTACGACATCGGACTTACACGCGCCGTGGCAGAGGCTGTGGGGGTGCCCGTCATTGCCTCGGGGGGAGCGGGAGAGCTTGAGCATTTTTATGATGTATTGATTAATGGCAAGGCTGACGCTGTTTTGGCGGCGTCCGTATTTCATTATAAGAAGTTCAGTATCCGGCAGGTCAAGGAATATTTACGCAGCCGGGGAGTGGAGGTAAGATTATGAAAATAGACTTTGCCAATTTAAAATTTGCCGGAAACGGTCTGCTTCCGGCCATTGTCCAGGATGCAAAGACCGCAGCCGTACTGATGCTGGCCTATATGAACGAGGAAGCATTGGCAAGGACGGTCGAGAGCGGTTTCACCTGGTTTTGGAGCCGCAGCAGGCAGGAGCTCTGGAACAAGGGGGCAACCTCCGGCAACTTCCAGAAGGTTTTGAGCATAACTTATGACTGTGACGGCGACGCGTTGCTTCTTAAAGTCGAACAGACCGGCAACGCCTGTCACACCGGCAGTTTTTCCTGTTTCAGCTATCCGCTTTGGAACAGCGCCGAAGGCAGAAACCTGCCTGTGCCGAACGAGGCCAGCCTGCCGGGAGTTTTAGCCGAGTTGTACAGCGTCATCCAACAGAAGAAGGAGAACGGCGGCGAAAAATCCTACACCAGGTATCTTTTCATGTCCGGACAGGACAAGATTCTGAAAAAGGTCGGAGAGGAAGCGGCGGAAACAATCATTGCGTCGAAGAACGATGACGGCAGGGAAGTCGTCACGGAAATGAGCGACTTGTGGTATCATTGCCTGGTATTGCTTGCTTATCACAATATCGCCCCGGGAGAATTGCTTTCCGAACTGGGTGCCAGACGCAAGCAGGAAAACAACAGCAAATATTAGTTCAAAAAATCTCCTGCTGCCGAAAGGCGGCAGGAGATTTTTTGAACTATGTGGAAATGTAGTAGAATACATCTGCCAAATAACCGTTTGTCGGAAAAGAAGGCCGGCATTGGTTTAACAAGGGAGGGTTTTAATTGAAAAAGCCTGTTCTGGTGATTGGCCATCTGAATCCCGATACTGACTCTGTTTGTTCCGCCATTGCCTACGCCTACCTCAAGGAAAAGCTCGGCTACTGCGTCGTTCCGGCAAGAGCCGGCCGGATAAATTCGGAAACGCAGTTCGTACTTGATTGTTTCAATGTTCCGACGCCGATGCTCGTGAGTGATGTTTACCCCCGTTTGACCGATATCAAGATCAGCCCGACTCCGAGCGTAGCTCCCGAGACGACTTTGCGGGACGTCGGCAGACTGTTTGCCGAGCAGGCGCTCAGGGCCATTCCGGTAGTCGAAGAAGGCGGCAGGCTGGCCGGCATCATTGCTCTGAAAGACCTGGCAATGCGCTACTACAACGAGATGTCGATACAGGATCTTCAAGAAGCCGAGGTCGAGTATCGTAACATCCTAAACGCCCTTGACGGCAGGCTTTTGTGCGGTGACGCCGCAAAAAAATTCAACGGCAGAATAAAGATCGGCACATCACAAGCCGAAACAATCTGCGAAGGCTTGCAGCCCCAGGACCTCGTAATCATCGGCGACCGCGTTGAAGCGCAGTTGGCGGTGCTGAGAGCGCCGGCGGCAGGTCTGATTGTCACGAGAAATCACGGGGTGTCTGACGAAGTTCTTGCTCGGGCGAGGCAAAACAACGCGGTTGTGATTGTCACTCCTCATGACACCTACACGGCGACCAGATTGATCAATCAAAGCGTACCGGTGAAATTTCTGATGACTAAGGAAGTCGTCAGTTTTACCAGCTCGGACCTTCTGGTGAACGTCAGGGCTAAAATGGCTTCGACGGGGTTTATATGTTATCCGGTGCTGGAAAAGGGAAGATACGTCGGCACCGTGGATCGTCAGGTAATCATGGACCAGCCGCACCGGGAGGTCATTCTTGTCGACCACAACGAGCGGAGCCAGGCGGTTGAAGGCATTGAGGAGGCCCACATCCTGGAGATTATCGACCACCACCGGCTGGGTGGGCTGACGACAGGCGCGCCGATCTTCATCAGGCAGGAGCCGGTCGGTTCCACAGCAACCATCGTGGCGCAGCTTATCTTCCACCGCAATGTGGAAATGACGCGCAGCATAGCCGGCATTCTTTTCTCGGCCATTATTTCCGACACGCTGTTCTTCCGCTCGCCGACTTCGACCATGTTCGACAAGGAAACCGCCTACAGATTGGCCGCAATAGCCGACATCGACGATGTCGAAGGCTTTGCTATGAAGATTCTGCGCCATGGTGCCGTGATCGACAACATGAGTCCGGTTGAGATCGTGCGCAATGACATCAAGGAGTTCGAGTTCAGCGAGCATCGACTGGCGGTTGCCCAGATCAACATCATGGACAGGGAACATGCGAAAACAAAATACAAGGACCTGCAAACGGCTCTGGAGGAAATGAAGAAGGAAGAGGGCTACGATTTCGCGCTGCTTTTAGTAACGGATGTGATGGGCCAGTCCAGCGACCTTTTGGCTGCGGGCGAGCCTCAGGCGCTGCTCGCAAGTGCCTTCGGACACAAGACTGAGGAAGGATTTTACTATCTTTCAGGTTGTCTTTCGCGCAAGAAGCAGGTCATACCGCCTCTGGCAGAAGTTTTTCGTTAAAAACACTATAATGATTAATAAATGGCGGTATTATCTTGGAATTTGGCAACAAAAGAGAAAAAGGAATTTTCATGGTGCTTTGCGGAGCGTCCTTATGGGGTGCTTCGGGCGTGGCCGTGCAATATTTGTTCCAGTATAAGCTGCTTGACCCGACATGGCTTGCCGGCACGCGCATGCTGATTGCCGGCTTTATCATGCTTGTGATCTGCAGTTTTTCAGGTGAAGAGCTGATGGGACCCTGGCGACAGCCACGTTACAGGAAGCAACTGATTGTTTTTGGAATCTTTGGCATGATGGCGACGCAGTATACCTACTATCTGGCTATCAACCACGGCAATGCGGCGACGGCGACGGTTCTGCAGTACCTGATGCCTGTCATCGTGCTCTTGTATTCGGTCTGGCGGGCAAGACGGTCACCTTCAGCCATTGAAACTGTTTCCGTGTTCCTGGCAATGATGGGGACTTACCTCTTGATTACGAAGGGCCGTTGGGACGAGTTGGCAATTTCCCCCGCGACTGCTTTCTGGGGAGTTTTGTCGGCTTTCGCGATGGCTTTCTACACTATTCAGCCGGGCGAACTGCTGAGGCGTTATTCGTCATCCCTTGTCATTGGCTGGTCCATGGTTATCGGCGGAGGTGTTTTGGCTGTCGCGAGGCAGCCGTGGGAGTTTACGGGTGTGTGGGATTGGCAGACTTGTCTTGCCATGGCGGCGGTGATTGTTTTTGGTACGATTATAGCGTTCTATACTTATCTTGAAAGCACCAAGTACATCAATCCTTCAGAAGTCGGAGCGCTTGCTTCAGTGGAGCCTTTGTCTTCGGTGGTCCTGTCCGTCGCGCTTCTGAAGGTTGATTTCGGGTTGCCCGACTGGGCGGGAGTTGCCTGCATAATGGGAACGGTTTTGCTCCTATCGCGGCAAAAATAGAAAACCGTAACGGCGTGTGAAAACGCCGTTACGGTTTTTGCCTGTTATGATTAAAAAGACTTGATGTCACGGATAAGCTTCCCGACCTGTTCTTCGGAGGTTGCCCAGCTTGTACAGAAGCGCACGGCCCGCGTGCCATTGCTGTAAACCTCCCATGACCCCATGGCATACATAGGCAGCAATGACCGGTACATGTTTTCGGGTAAAATCGGAAATTGCTGGTTGGTAAAAGACTCGGCGACTACGGCGAGACCCTTGGCGGCAAAGCCCTCTTTAAGGCACATTGCCATGTCGATGCCGTGCCGGCAGATTTTCTCATAAAGATTGTCGGTGAACAAAGCCTCAAACTGCAGGCCGAGCAGCCGGCTTTTGGCGAGAACCGCTCCGTTTTGCTTCATTATGGTATGAAAGTCCGTCTTCAGCTCCGGGGTAAGCAGCACCGCAGCTTCTCCGATCAAGGCGCCGCACTTTGTGCCGCCGATATAAAAGGCGTCGCAGAGCTGCGCGATGTCTTTGAGAGTAAGGTCGCTGCCCGGGGAAGCAAGGGCATAACCAAGGCGGGCACCGTCAAGGTAAAGATAAAGACCGTATTTGCGGCAAACGTCTGCAAGTTCCGTCAGTTCTCGCCGCGAATAAAGCGTGCCGACTTCTGTCGGGTGTGAGACATAGACCATTTTCGGCTGCACCCAGTGCTCGCGTTTCGGGTCGTTCAGATAAAGCAGATGGCTTTCCTCAATCTGAGCTGCCGTGAGTTTGCCCGCTGTTGCCGGCAGTGCCAGCACCTTATGCCCCGTGTGCTCGATTGCGCCCGCCTCATGGGTGTTGATGTGCCCGAGCGAGGAGGAGTAAACGCCCTGATAGGAACGAAGGGCGGCACAGATAATCGTAAAGTTGGCCTGCGTCCCGCCGAGAAAGAAATGCACTTCGGCATCTTCACGGCCGCAGGCCGCCCTGATAAGTTCGGCAGCGTGCGCCGAATAGCTGTCGTCCCCGTAAACATCAGTCTGATCCATATTGGTGGAAGAAAGCCTTTCCAGAATGATGGGATGCGCGCCTTCCGAGTAATCGTTGGAAAAGCTGTACATTTGTTTAGCTCCTTTCGGTAACTAATTGCTTTTTCTGCGTGCCTTAATAATTTCAAAAACGATTGGCAACACTGAAAAAACGATGATTCCCAAAGTTACGTGGGAAAAGTAGTTCTTGACGAAGGGCATGTTGCCGAAGAAATAGCCCGTGGTTATGAACAGTCCGACCCAAACCACCGCTCCGACAATGTTGTAAGTAGCGAAGGTACGGTAGTGCATGTTGCCGATGCCGGCGACAAACGGAGCGAAGGTTCTTACAATCGGTACAAAGCGGGCGAGAAAGATGGCCTTGTGGCCGTGTTTCTCATAAAAATGCTGGGCTTTCTCGATATGCTCGGCCTTGATCAGGCGGTTGTGCCTGGCAATCAATTCGTGTCCGAGCTTTTCACCGATCATGTAGTTGCAGGCATCACCAAGAATCGCCGCGGTCAGGCAGATGATCACCAGCGTCGGCAGATGAAGGCCGCCCGCGGTTGCCGCGAGCGCGCCGCAGGCAAACAGCAAGGAGTCGCCCGGCAGAAAAGGCGTGACGACGAGACCGGTTTCACAAAAAATAATGGCAAAAAGCAAGAAATAAATCAGCGAGCCGTAATTTTCCATAATAACCGGCATATAACGGTCAAAGTGCATAACGTATTCGGTAAAATAAAAAAACAGTGTTTGTGCGAAATTTATTATTGTATCCATCCGATTTCCTTCCTAACAGGTTGCTAACTTATAGTTTATCACATAAAACGGAGAGCGCAAGTGCAAGAAAAGTGCTATAATGAATAGATAATGTGCAAAGGAGAAATAGTATGCCGGATAAAAATTTGCCATGCTGGTGCGGCAGCGGCAAGGCACACAGTGAATGTCATCTGCCGATTGAAAAAAAAATAGAGGAATTCAGAAGCAAGGGCTGCGAGGTTCCGGACCTTTCCATGCTCAAAACACCTGAACAGATAGAAGGAATAAGGGCTTCCTGCGCGATTAACACAGGCGTTCTGGATCACCTCGAGCAATTGATACGCGCGGGCATGAGTACTGAAGAGATTGACCGGATTGTCTATGATTTTACAGTAGAACGCGGAGCAATCCCGGCCCCGCTTAATTTCATGGGTTTTCCTAAAAGCTGCTGCACCTCGGTTAATGATGAAGTCTGTCACGGCATCCCGGACAAGTCCGTCATTTTGAAAAGCGGCGACATTGTCAACGTCGACGTTTCCACAATTTACAAGGGGTATTATTCGGATGCGTCGAGGATGTTTCTGATCGGAAATGTCGAGAAAAAGAAGAAGGATCTTGTCGCCATTACCAAAGAATGCCTGCGCCTCGGCATTGCCGCCGCCAAGCCCTGGGGCTTTGTCGGAGACATCGGCGCCGCAATCAGCGTCTATGCGCACAAGCGCGGTTACAGCGTGGTCAGGGAGTTCGGAGGTCACGGCGTCGGCATCGATTTTCACGAGGAACCGTTTATCTGCCACGTAGGCAAAAAGAAAACGGGCATGCTCCTGGTGCCGGGCATGATTTTCACAATCGAGCCAATGATTAACATGGGCAAGAAGGATATTTACATTGACGCCGCAAACGACTGGACGGCGTTGACCGTCGACGGAATGCCGTCGGCACAATGGGAACATACGGTGCTTATAACGGAAAAGGGCGCGGAGAGCCTTACGTATTAAAACAATAACGCCTTGTCCAAAAGACAAAGCGTTATTGTTCTTTCTGCTTTTTGTGCCAGAAGGCACGGAATTTCGATGTCATTTCCTGTTGCGAAAGCTGCCGGGGCCAAAGCTCCTCGGCAGAGGAGAAGCGCATTGCGGCGGCAAGATGGGCATATATTTCCGGCATGCCTGCGCAGAGCGCGGCAATTTGTTCCTTGACTTCCGCTCTTTTGGTGCGGCCGTCATAGGGGCAGGGATTCTTTAACGGCTTCAAGCCGAGGATTTCTATTGCTTCGCGAATTTCCTCTTCCCTGTAGTAGAGCAGCGGCCGCAGCACCGTCAGGCCGGAACGTGACAGCGGCGTCGCCGGCAGAAAGGTCTTCAATTGGCCCGATGCAAGTATGTTCATCAGGAAGGTTTCCACCGCATCATCGTGATGATGCGCCAAGGCCACCTTGTTGCAGCCGAGTTCCGACGCCTTGCGGTTGGTTGCCGCCCTTCTGAAATAAGCGCAGGTAAAACAGGGCGTGTTGCCCTTGTTTTGCCAGGCTTCCCTGACATTGACCTTTTCATGGTAGTGTTTCAGGCCGTAAGCAGCGCAGAAGGAATGCAGCTCCCCGGCGGGAAAGCAGTCGTCGAACATGGCGTCGACAGTATAGCAGGCAACCTCGAAAGGTATTGGCGAGTGCCTTTGTATTTCTGCGAGCGCCGCAGTCAGGAACATGCTGTCCTTGCCCCCGGAAAGGCCGATGAGAATCCTGTCATTTGCCTGCAGCATGTCAAATTCAATCAGGGCCCGCCACAGCTTGCTGAGCAAATTGGCCGGCACAAAGGGTTTTTGCTTCGTCATTGTTTCTTTTCCTGCCTTTATGGGCAGACCGCCTTTGCCGGGCATACTGCCGTTAATTAAAAACATTATGACATAAAGCGGCAAAAAAAGCATTAGAAGGAAACAGGCAAATCTGCTAAAATTATACTTGTACTTATTATACAGAAAAACTTGTGAGGGAAAAAATGAATAAAATTTTACATGGATTGAATAAGGAACAGGCGGAAGCCGTACAATTGACCGAGGGCCCTATGCTGATTATGGCCGGCGCCGGTTCCGGAAAGACCAAGACGCTTACTTGCCGTATTGCGTGGTTACTGGAGCAAGGGGTGCCGCCCTATAAAATTTTGGCCATTACTTTTACCAACAAGGCAGCGGAAGAAATGCGCAAACGCGTGGACCGTATGGTGGGACCTGCCGCTAAAAACGTCTGGCTTTTCACATTTCACGCTTTTTGCGCACGCTTTCTGCGGATGGAGATTGAAAAGCTGGGAGGCTATGCTTCCAACTTCGTGATTTACGATAATGCCGACAGCAAGAACCTTTTGAAGGAAGCGCTGAAGGAACTGAACCTCGACGAGAAGAATTACCCTCTCGCTTCCCTTTTAAGCACGATTTCCAACGCCAAGAACGTCATGCTTGACGCAAGGACTTTTGCAAGCCAGGCCGCAGACTTTCATGCCCGGAAGGTTGCTGAAATCTACAGTGTTTATGAAAAAAAGCTGCTGCTGAACAACGCGCTTGATTTCGACGACCTGCTGCTTCTAACAATTCGTCTGTTAACAAAGGACGAAGAAGTGCGGAGGCGCTACCAGGAAAAATTCAGCCACGTGCTTGTCGACGAGTACCAGGACACTAACCACGTACAGTATCTGCTGACCAAGCTTTTGGCGGAAAAACATCACAACCTTTGCGTTGTAGGCGATATCGACCAAAGCATCTACGGCTGGCGAGGTGCAGACATACAAAACATTCTGGACTTCGAGCGGGATTATCCGGAAGTCAGGGTGATCAAGCTTGAGCAGAATTACCGTTCTACCCAGGTTATTCTCGACGCGGCCAATGCCGTCATCGAAAACAACAGCGCCCGCAAGCCTAAGGAGCTTTGGACGGAAAATCCTAACGGAAAGCAGATTACGTATTACCAGGCGGTTGACGAGCGCGACGAGGCCCGCTTTGTTGTGGAGCAGATTCTGGAACTCCAAAAGGAGGAAAGAGTCAGCCTCGGAGACGTGGCCGTGCTTTACCGCACGAATCCGCAGTCGCGAATTTTCGAAGAGATGCTGATTAAGAGCGGTCTGCCCTACGTGATGGTTGGTGGACAGAAGTTCTATGACCGCAAGGAAGTTAAAGATATTCTGGCATACCTCAGGGTGCTTTATAATCCAAACGACACGTTGAGTCTTTTGCGCATCATCAACGTTCCGCGGCGAGGCATTGGTGACGCAACTATTGCCAAGCTGCAGGCCTGTGCCAGGGAAAACGAGGCGAACCTGTTTGAAATAGTGTCAAACCCATCGCTGGTCAAAGGGCTCAGCAGCCGCTTCGTTTCAAAGCTCGAAGAATTGGCCTCGGCGGTTTTTGCCCTGATGGAAATCGCCGCCCAAATGCCGGTTGAAGCTTTGCTGCAGGAGGTAATGAACAGAACCGGTTACCTCGAAGAACTTGAAAACGAGCATACCGTGCAGGCACAAGGAAGAATTGACAACCTGCAGGAGCTCGTCAGCGTAGCAAGAGAATTTGCAGCCTCCAAGGAAGAAAACAGCCTGGAAAACTTCCTGGGCCACGTGGCTCTCGTTGCCGACATTGATGACGCAAAGATAGACGGTGATGCCTTAACCATGATGACCTTGCACGCTTCCAAGGGATTGGAATTTCCGGTAGTTTTTCTGGCAGGCATGGAAGAAGGTTTGTTTCCTCATCAACGCACGTTGTTTGACGAGGATGAAATAGAGGAGGAACGGCGTTTGTGCTACGTCGGCATAACAAGGGCTGAAAAGCACTTGTTCCTGAGTGGTGCAAAGATGAGAATGGTTTTCGGCCATACCGTCATGTATCCGCCTTCCAGGTTTCTCAAGGAAATACCGCGTGCGCTCCTAACCGTCAAGAAAAAGCCTGTTGAACAAAGGTCCTGGCAGGAAGATAGCGGGCGCAAACAGGAAAAAGCAGGCGAAATCAACTGGCTGCTGAAGCCGAAAAAGTCCTTTGCCCCCCAGCCCGGCAGTCAACAGGGCCCCGGACGCTTTGCAGCCGGCGACAAGGTTGTTCACGCCAAGTGGGGACAGGGTACGGTGGTAAGCGCGAAAGACAGCGCGGATGGCCAGGAAGTCAAGGTGGCCTTCGCGGGAGAAGGCGTTCGCAGTTTGTTAACAAAGTATGCGGTTTTGAAAAAGATATAACTTCTTTGTCTGAAGGAGGCAGGGCAGGTGGACGAGCTATTTACGCCCGGGGCGTCAGAGAGAATCGAAAAGCTGCGTGAGGAGATAAGACGGCACGAACATTTATATTACGTTTTGGACAGACCTGAGATATCTGACGCGGAATATGACAGTCTGGTGGCTGAACTGAAGCAGCTGGAAAAGGAAAATCCGGGACTTGTGACTTCCGATTCACCGACGATGAGGGTCGGCGGGGCGGTGGCGCCAAGTTTCAAGGAAATAAGACATTTAACGCCGCTTCTAAGTCTTGGCAATGTTTTTTCTGAAGAAGAGGTCAGGGACTTTGACAGACGGGTACGCGCAGGCTTGCCGCAGGGCACCGAGGTTGCTTACGTGGTTGAGCCGAAGATCGACGGACTGGCCTGCAGCCTGATATACGAGAAGGGAAGCCTGGTACGCGCCGCAACAAGGGGCGACGGTTCCGTCGGAGAAGACGTTACCGCAAACGTGCGAACGATACGAAGCATACCGCTTCTTCTAACGGCAGCGTCGGGCAGGAAGCCGCCTGAACTGCTTGACGTGCGCGGCGAGGTTTACATGTCAAGACGGTCTTTTATGCGCTTGAACAACGAACGCATAGCTTCAGGCGAAACTGAATTTGCCAATCCCCGCAACGCTGCGGCCGGTTCGCTGCGCCAATTGGATCCGAGGATAACGGAGAAAAGAGCTTTAAGTTTTTTTGCCTATGCGGTCGGTTCCGGCAGCGCGCATTCCCACTCTGTTTCAATGGAGCGGCTGGCGGCCTTCGGATTTCGTGTCAGTGAAGGCTGGCAACGGGCAAGGAATGTAGAAGAAGTTCTAAATTTGATTAAAAAGCATGAAAAATTGAAGACGGTTCTTCCTTATGATACAGACGGCGTCGTAATCAAGGTGGATGAGGTCTGGCAGCAGGAGCTTCTGGGGTCAACGGGCAAGGACCCGCGCTGGGCTGTGGCT
>JAAYIB010000136.1 GCA_012744295.1 Acholeplasmataceae bacterium | reverse complement strand
GCTGGGCGCAGCGGCCTCGGTTGCCGCTGCGCCCGCCGATCAGGCTGCTCATCAGGCATTGCCCGGAATAACACACGCAGAGCGCCCCATGAATGAAAACTTCTATTTCAGGTTCGCTTTGCGCACAGATTGTTTTTATGTCCTCAAGGCTGCATTCTCTGGCCAATACTACCCTTTCCATCCCGGTCTCATAGGCAAGACTTGCTCCTTCGGAATTCGTAACGGTCATCTGTGTACTGGCGTGCAGAGGCAGCTCAGGCACAACTTTACGCGCTATGCTCACAACGCCCAGGTCCTGCACTATGATGCCGTCAATCCCGGCATTGTTCAAAAAAAGCAGGTATTCAACAAGTTCGGGAGTTTCTCCGTCATCGACGAGGGTATTTACCGTGACATAAAGACGAACTCTGTGCATATGAGCAAAGGATACCGCCTTCTCAATTTCCTCACGGTTAAAATTGCTGGCATATTGTCTGGCACCGAAAGCCGTACCGCCAAAATAAACAGCGTCAGCCCCTGCGTTAACCGCTGCGCGCAGGGCCTCCCAACTTCCGGCAGGCGCCAATAACTCGGTTTTATTACTAATCATGTTTTAATCCTTTCTGGTCAATATTGTTTCTATCTGCGGCCAACCTTAAAATCTCCCCGTAACTTTGCCGCAGTTCGCTTAATTCGCTTGCAAGCTCCAAGGCAGCAAGAACAGCCACCTTGCTTGGCGTAAGTGCAGACTGGTTTTGTGCTATCTTCATCATTTTCCCATTGACAACCGCAGCCAGTTCCTGCAGTTCAGGTTCAGGCATTTCCGTCCTGATTTGGTAGTCGTCATTGAAGATCCTTAAAGTAATCTTTTGTTTTTCCATGTTTTCCATAATAATCAGCCCATTCATCTGTTTTTATTCAATTTTATCAACATTTTACCGCTATTACCATATCATTTTCCTCCATAATAAGCAAAAACCGGCTTAAGCCGGTTTTTGCTAAAAATCAGGAAAGACCTTCGACCTTCATATCAAAAACGAGTGATTTCAGAGGGTACTTCTCCCATTGTCGCCGATAATTTATTCTAACTTCATAGATGCCCGGCTTGTCCACGCCGAGATAAAGCAATTCCCTGCCCGAGGACGAACCGGCCTGTCCTTGGGGGTGTGAAAACATTATAAAGGATTTTCCAACCATAAAAACGCCAAGATCCTTGCTTTCCTGAGCAAGCTCCCATGAATAGCCCTGCGTGCGGTTTGCCTCCAAGTCTAAAACCGCGAGTTCTCCTTCCTTCATGCGCAAAACGGAACCTCCTGCATAAGAAGTCAGCCAGTGTACCGCAAGCAGTCTGTCCGCCTCGGAGATTTTTATCTGGCGCATAAAGTTGGTATAAGACATAAAATCTTCGTATCTGCTGTTTTTAAACTTACGCGCATAAAGTCCGGTTTCTCCAAAAATCAGGTCTTCATATTCAGCTTTGATTTTGCCTAAAAACGCTTCGTCGCGGAAAAAATCTTCCAATCGGCATTCCTTGCCGGTAGTCGTATC
>JAAYIB010000135.1 GCA_012744295.1 Acholeplasmataceae bacterium | reverse complement strand
GGGCAGGGAGTATGCCCTGCTTGACGGAGAAAACTCCGAAGTGGCCGAGGCAATATATGAACATTACCTGCCGCGCTTTGCGGGGGACGAGCTGCCGAAAAGCACGATCGGGCGTCTCGTCGCCATTGCGGATAAGCTTGACAACATTGCGGCAACCTTCAGCAGGGGGTTGGTGCCTACAGGTTCACAGGATCCTTACGCCTTGCGCCGCCAGGCGATCGGAATAGTCAACATCTTGCTGGACGGTTCTTATCATCTGCCTCTGCAGAAGGTTCTGCTTGAAGTTTTGCAGGCGCTGAAGCTGCCGACGGAAAAGATAAACCTGCTTTTGCCCCAGCTGCGCGAATTCTTCCTGCAGCGCGTTAAAAACACAATGAGCGAGCAGGGAATCAGGTATGACGTTATCGAAGCCGTTACCGCCGAGGAGGCCAATGACGACATCGTGGACCTTTTTGCCCGTGCCAAGGCTTTGGCTTCCTATGTGGAAACACCCGCCGCTGCCGTGAGCATCCAGGCCTTCACGCGTGTCGCAAATCTCAGCAAGAAGGCTTGCGATGCCGGAATCATCAGGGAAAGCCTATTCAAAGAGTCGGCGGAGCGAGAACTTTACGCCGTTGTCTCACGCCTGCAGAAGGAAACCCTGCCTGCCTTGATAAGCTACGACTATCCGACCGTTCTGAGCCTGGTCGACGCGATTGCAGCTCCCGTCAACAACTTTTTTGATACAGTAATGGTTATGGATAAAGATGAAGATGTTAAAAATAACCGTCTGGCTCTCTTGGTACAGGTCAAAGAAACGGCCGGCATGGTCGGTGATCTCAGCATCATTGTATTGTAAAGAAGAGTACAAAATTTGTAAAAAATGCTGAAAATTTTTCTTGTACATGGGAATTGAATATGATATAGTGTATACTATATTGAAGCAGTTATTTAATTAAGTATATGACAAAGGAGTGCTGTAATGAAAAAGGAAGAGCAGTTTCTACTCTGGTTTGAACAGCTTGAAAAAACCGACGTCGCCATAGTCGGAGGCAAATCGGCATCGCTTGGGGAAATGACTTCAAAAACTGATGTGCCGGTTCCTTATGGCTTTGCAACTACTGCCTACGCCTATAGATACTTTATTGAAAAGAGCGGACTCGGTGAAAAGATGGCAGCGCTGCTGTCTGAACTGACAGACGTGGAAAACAGTGCCTTGCTCAGGGAAGTCAGCTCGAAGCTGCGTCAGGCCATCATGGCTGAAAAAATGCCCGAGGACCTGCAGCAGGCTATTGCGGCCGCTTATGAAGAACTTGCCAAAAAGGTCGGTGAGGAACTGCCCTTTGTTGCGGTACGTTCGAGCGCGACTGCCGAGGACTTGCCGGATGCGAGCTTTGCCGGACAGCAGGACACCTACCTTAACGTGCAGGGTGCCGAAGCGGTTATTGCACGCGTAAAGGAATGCTATGCTTCCTGCTTTACCGACCGTGCCGTTTATTACCGTGAAAAGCAGGGCTTTGATCATTTGGATGTTGCGTTGAGCGCGGTAATCCAGATGATGGTTTTCTCCAAGGCTTCCGGCGTAATGTTTACGGTTAACGTTGCCACCGGCAACGACGAAAACATTCTGATCGAAGCGGCTTACGGTCTTGGCGAGTATGTCGTCCAAGGCACCGTGACCCCTGACATGTACACGGTTTCCAAGGCGGACAACAAGATTATCGACTGTCATGTCAACGAGCAGGACATCATGCTTGTCAGGAAAAAGGGCGGTGACTGTGAAGAGCAGCCGGTGCCTGAGGCGGACCGTGCAAAACAGGTTATTACCAACGAACAGATTTTTGAATTGGCTGCTTATGCCGAAAAGATTGAAAAGCATTACGGCTGCTATATGGACATTGAATGGGGCATTGATGAAAGAACCGACAAAATCTGGATCCTGCAAGCCCGTCCGGAGACTGTATGGTCAAGGCGCAACAAGGAGGAAGGAGCTAAAACTGTGGCAACGGGAATTGTTAAGGACCGCAAAGTGATAGTGAAAGGCCTTCCTGCAAGCCCGGGACAAGTTTCCGGCAAGGCCCACGTAATTCTTGATCCTTCCAGGATTGATGAATTCAAGGACGGAGAAATCCTGGTTACGGAAATGACAGCACCAGATTGGGTTCCTGCCATGAAAAAAGCCAAGGCGATTGTGACAGATTCGGGCGGTATGACTTGTCATGCCTCAATTGTCAGCCGTGAACTCGGAATTCCCTGCATAGTCGGAACCAAGAGCCGCGGACAATCTGCAACCACTACGATATTGGACGGTATGGACATTACGGTTGACGCTACGAACGGAGTTGTCTACGAGGGTATCCTTGAAGGGCCGAAAAAGCAGCAGCACGAAGGGGCAGGACTTGTTGCCGAAACCTTCCCGGTTACGGGGACCAAGATTTATATGAATCTCGGCGACCCTGACCTCGCGGAGAAATATTCCGCACTTCCGTGTGACGGCATCGGCCTGATGCGCGAGGAGTTCATCTGGACTACCTATATTCATGAACATCCCTTGTATCTGATTAAAACCGGACAGCCGGAAAAGGTTGTGGACCAATTGGCCGAGGGCTTCCGTCAGGTTTGCCAGGCGATGGCCCCGCGTCCGGTAACCCTGAGATTCAGCGACTTCAAGTCCAGCGAATACCGCGACCTGAAGGGCGGGGACGAATTTGAACCGTATGAGCCAAGCGCGCTTTTGGGCTGGCGCGGCGCTTCCCGTTACTATGATCCTAAATATATTGAAGCTTTCAAGCTCGAAATCAAAGCCGTTAAAAAGGTTCGTGAAGAATTCGGCCTCAAAAACCTTCACGTGATGATTCCCTTCTGCCGTACGGTGGACGAGTGTGAAAAGGTTACCAACCTGATGGCGCAAGAGGGTCTCGCCCGCAGCGCGGACTTCAAGGTTTGGCTGATGGCGGAAATTCCGGCCAACATCATTCTGGCTGACCAATTCAACAAATACGTCGACGGTTATTCCATCGGCTCCAACGATCTCACCATGCTTACCCTTGGCTGTGACCGTGACAACGATACCGTTTCCCATATTTTTGACGAGCGTAACTTAGCTGTACGCAGGGCCATCAAGCATTTGATTGAAGTTGCCCATAAGGACGGCAAGACCGTATCCATTTGTGGCCAGGCACCAAGCGTGTATCCCGAGTTTGCGGAGTTCCTCGTGAAGAATGGCATTGACAGTATCTCCGTGAATCCCGACACCGTCAAGTTTACCAAGAAAATGGTTGCCCAGGTTGAGCAGCGCATCATGCTGGACGCTATGACAGGCAGAGGCAAGGCTGATGATAACGATCTAAGCTGGTAATATAGAAAAAACCCGGACGGAGTTGGCTCGTAAATGCAGGCCTCCTGTCCGGGTTTTTCTTTATTGGCGATGCATATTCATAAAAAAGAGGATTTTTCCGATTAGTAGAGTATTATACAGCATATGCTATTTTTAGTCTTGGAAGGAAGTGAGTAACATTTCTCTGAGTAACAGACAGAAACGAATAGCCGAAATAGTCCGCCAGGACGGACCTATTACCGGAGAGCACATTGCCGAAAGGCTTAGCGTGACAAGGGCTGCGCTGCGTTCCGACCTCGCCATCTTGGTGATGAGCGGCATACTTGACGCGAGACCGAAGGTCGGCTACTATTACACCGGCAAAAACACCCTGGGCATGCTGATGGAGGAAATCTCCGGCATCCGTGTGCGTGACATACAATCGGT
>JAAYIB010000134.1 GCA_012744295.1 Acholeplasmataceae bacterium | reverse complement strand
GAGGCAATCCCAAAACGCTTGAGTCAAAAATAATCAAAAACCTCTACCTTGCCGGAGAGGTAATTGACGTCGACGGTTACACGGGCGGCTACAACCTTCAGGCTGCCTTCTCAACCGGTTACGCGGCAGGATACGCGGCAGCAGCGGCTGATTTTGAAAATTAGGGGTGTTGACGTTGGACAGCAGGAAACTTGTCATTGCAATAGATGGGCCGGCAGGTGCCGGTAAAAGCACGATAGCGAAGATAGTTGCTGAAAAACTCGGCTATGCTTATATTGATACCGGTGCAATGTACCGTGCCGTTACGTTAAAGCTTCTCAGGCAAAACCTTCCCTTCCACCCTGACCTTGCGGGAAGCGTGGCTGAACACATATGCGTCCGGTTCCAACCGGACGCCGGAATCAACAAGGTGTTTCTCGACGAGGAGGACGTAACGGAAGCCATCCGGTCACACGATGTAACAGCACTTGTTTCTCAGGTTTCGGCTGTTGAAAGCGTGCGTTCGGCCATGGTTGAGCTGCAGCGCAAAATGGGAAAACAAGGTGGCGCGGTGCTTGACGGGAGAGATATCGGAACGGTTGTCTTCCCACACGCCGACGTGAAAATCTTTCTTACGGCAAACGTCGATGAAAGAGTGCGCAGGCGCTACAATGAATTGCTTGCTAAAAACCAGCAGGTTGACAAGGAAACGCTTCGCTCAGAGATAATTACGCGCGACAAATATGACAGCGAACGGGAGATTTCGCCCTTGCGCTGCGCAAAAGACGCGATTTATCTTGATACTTCAAACATCGACAAGGACGGTGTTGTGAAAAAAATCTTAGAAATCTGCAAGGTGGAGTAATATGTTTTATTCCTTTCTCAAGTATCTTCTCTACGGCTTAGCCAGAATATTTTTGCGCTTCGAAGTCAAAGGAGCGGAAAACATACCGAGTGAAGGGCCTGTTGTCATTGCAAGTAACCATATAAGTCTCCTTGACCCTCCTTTAATCGGTGTAGCGGCAACGCGTAAAATACACTTTATGGCAAAAAGCGAGTTGTTCGTACCTGTTATAGGAAGCATTTACAGGACGCTCGGGGCTTTCCCCGTCAGGCGGGGCACCGCTGACAGAAATGCTGTCAGGCACGCCATAGACCTGTTGCAATCTGGCAATGTACTTGCTATTTTTCCCGAAGGAACCCGCAGCAAAAGCGGCTTTCTGGGAAAACCGGAGCCCGGAACTTTGATGATGGCGGCCAAAGCAAGAGCCATCCTTGTCCCTACAGCCGTTATCGGCACAAGGCTTAGCTCAGGAAAAAGCGTCTGGCCGAAGGTAGTCGTTTGTTTCGGCAAGCCCATGCCTTTTGCAGAAAATGAAACGATTTCGAAAGAGGTTCTTGCTCGCATGACGGAAGAACTGATGCAGCAGATACAAATTCTGATAGACAAGGAAACGATTTAAGAGATGCAAATTATAATAGCTGATGCTTGCGGTTTTTGTTACGGTGTCAAGCGTGCGGTTGAGGTAACTGAAAAAGCAGCTGAGGGAAAGGCTGCCCCGATAGGCACTCTTGGCCCCTTGATTCATAACCCGCAGATTATTGCCGATTTGAAAGAGAAAGGTGTTTCCTGCCTAAAAACACTGAATGATTTTCCAGCCGGTTCAACCGTTATAATTCGTTCCCACGGAGTCGGCCCGGATATTTATCGGCAGGCAACAGAGAGATGTCTTAAAATTGTTGATGCAACCTGTCCAAATGTGCTTAACGCTCAAAAACAGGTTTGCACTTTGGCAGAACAAGGTTACTTGCCTGTCATCATAGGCGAACACAGACATCCTGAAGTGCAAAGCATTCTGGCTTGGGCGGGACAGAGCGGGTTGGTCGTGGAAAACGAAGCTGACATCGCAAATGTACATTATGCTGAAAAATATGGGGTGGTTGTTCAAACAACCTT
>JAAYIB010000133.1 GCA_012744295.1 Acholeplasmataceae bacterium | reverse complement strand
GGTATGGTTCCTTTTTTTATGTATGAGGCTTTCTATCCGAGCAGGCCTCGGCCTGGGACGCATGAGGCGCAAGCGAGGAAGGAGCGATAGCGGCTCAGCGGTTCGAGCGCAGTGAGAACCGCCCTTGGGTAAAGCAGCCTATATGCAGAAACTACTCCAAGAATTTAGAGAGTTTTTTATAGACAATAATTTATACCCTTAGTGACTCCATAATGACGTCTTATTTATGTCATTATTGAGTTCGGAAACGAACGGTCAAATTTGCAAATCGCATGATAATATGTTAGCATATAGTGTAGTTTATTAATTAGGGGGAATACTGATGTCAGGACATTCCAAATGGGCAAACATCAAGCATAAAAAAGGTAGAGCGGATGCCCTTAGAGGAAGAGTAACTACTAAAATAAGCCGTGAGATTACGATTGCCGTCAGAATGGGCGGCGCGGATCCAACCGGCAATATGAAGCTTAAATTAGCCTTGACAAAAGCAAAGGCCAATAATATACCTAAGGACAATATCCAGCGCGCGATTCAAAAAGGAGCCGGTTCTGTTGAAGGTTCTAACTTTGAAGAGATTACATACGAGGGCTATGGTCCAGGTGGTGTTGCCATTATGGTAACTGCTTTAACTGATAACAGAAACAGAACGGCTGCAGATGTTCGTCATCTGTTTTCAAAGCACGGCGGTAATCTTGGAGAAACGGGCTGCGTAGGATGGATGTTTAAAAGGAAGGGGCTTTTTGCTATTGATGCAGACGCCGGATATACAGAGGAAGATCTGATGCTTCTAATTCTTGATGCAGGAGCCGAAGATATCAAGCTTGATGAAGATACCTTTGAAATTACTACCGAGCCAGACAATTTTGAAGCCGTCGAGAAAGCATTAACTGATAACAGCATAGAAGTGATGATGTCTGAAATTTCTATGATTCCGGATACTTTGTCCGAGCTAAGTCAAGAAGACGCAGTTAAAGTTCAAAAGCTGACAGATGCGTTGGAAGACCTGGACGATGTTCAGGACGTCTTTACTAATGCGGATTTACCGGAAGAAGATTAAGAAGCAGGCTTATGCCTGCTTCTTTTGTTAAGGAAGTGAACAAGGATGCTTGCAATCGGAATTGATCCCGGTATCGCTATATGTGGATACGGTATTGTCAAGCTGGAGGGTAACCGCTTGACGCCAGTTTGTTATGGCGCTATTCTTACACCTAAAGACGACAAGCCAGAGGATAGGTTGAAAAAAATCTATGAGGAACTGACTCTTTTGATAGAAAACTATAAGCCGGAGATAATGTCCGTGGAGCAGTTATTCTTTAACCGTAATGTTACCACTGCCATAAGTGTCGGTCAGGCCCGTGGTGTAATCTTACTAACGGCGGCCAATTTTGGTATCCCCGTTGTTGAGTATACTCCGATACAAATTAAACAGGGTGTTGTCGGTTTCGGTTCAGCTGACAAGGATCAAGTGACTTTCATGGTGCAGAAGTTGCTGAATATAAGGACAAAACCTAAACCCGACGACGTGGCGGATGCATTGGCAGTAGCAATCTGCGGGTTGCATTCTTCCGCTACAAAAATCAGGCAGGAGTTGAGAAGATGATAGGATCAATAAGAGGTACTGTAACAAACTTGTCCGCAGATCACTGTCTATTGGAAAACAATGGTATAGGTTACAGGATTTTCATGCCGGTATCTACATTGTCGAAGCTTAAGACAGGTCAGGAAATCAAGGTTTTCACTTATATGGCTGTACGCGAAGACGCAATACTTCTTTTTGGATTTTCCACTCAGGAATATCATGCATTATTTCTCCAACTCACGGCAGTCAGCGGCATCGGTCCGAAAGTTGCCTTGGGGATCTTATCTTCTATAACCCCGGAAGCTTTTTATATAGCTATCAAGAATAGAGACATCAAGTTGCTGACAACCTTGCCAGGCATCGGTAAAAAAACTGCCGAAAGACTGCTTTTGGAAATGAAGGACAAAATTGGTGCAATGGACGAAAACGGGCTTGACGTTTCTGATGCTTCCAGCCCTGGCACGCTTCAAAGCTCCCTAAATGAAGCCGTTGAGGCTTTGCGTGCACTTGGATACAACAATGGTGAAATTTACCCCGTTGTTGAAGGTCTGACAGATGTAGAGCAAATGAGCACGGAGAACATTATCAGGCAAGCACTGAAAAATATGGGCAGGAGGAAGCAATGAACCAGGAAGAAAGAATCATAACAGGTCAGGAGCAGGCGGCCGATATCTGGCAGTTCAGCTTGCGCCCCCGTCTTCTATCAGAATATATCGGCCAGGAACAAGTCAAAAAGAATATGGCTGTTTTTATCAAAGCAGCCGCGGAACGCAAGGAAGCACTGGACCATGTTCTTTTGTTCGGACCTCCCGGCCTTGGTAAAACGACATTGGCGAACATTATTGCCAACGAGTTAAACGTTAACATCAGGATTACTTCGGGACCGGCAATAGAGCGGCAAGGCGACCTTGCCGCAATACTGACCAATCTCGGCGATAATGATGTCTTGTTTATTGACGAGATTCATCGTTTATCCAAAACTGTTGAAGAAGTTCTGTATTCCGCCATGGAAGACTTCGCTCTTGACATCATTATTGGGAAAGGACCGAGTGCGAGGTCTGTACGTCTTGATTTGCCTAAATTTACCCTAATAGGAGCTACAACAAGGGCCGGAGCCATTGCGGCGCCCCTGCGTGATCGCTTTGGCGTTCTTTGCCGGTTGGAGTTTTACCAGAAACAAGAACTGAAGCTGATTGTTACGAGGGCTGCGGAAATTCTTGGCGTTGCTATAGATGAGGGCGGCGCTGATGAAATAGCGAGAAGGTCGCGAGGCACTCCGAGAGTTGCCAACAGACTGCTGAAAAGAGTGAGGGATTTTGCACAGGTTTTCGGCACCAATGAAATAAATATAAGTGTTGCAAAAGAGGCACTTCTAAGATTGGAAGTTGATGAGTCCGGCCTTGACCGCAACGATAAAAGAATTCTTGAAGCAATTGTAAAGATTTTTGGAGGAGGACCGGTCGGCATAGAAACCATTGCGGCTGCTGTCAGCGAAGAAACCGACACCATAGAGGATGTCTACGAACCTTATTTGATGCAGCTTGGATTGTTGCAGCGAACTCCCAGGGGCCGTATGGCTACCTGTGAGACTTATAAATATTTAGGTCTTCCGTGTCCGTCAAAGGAGAACGAAAACCGATGAAAATATTATTACATGCATGTTGCGGTCCTTGCTCAATCTATCCGACTCAGAAAATACTGAAAAATGGTGACAGTTTTGATCTTTTGTATTTCAACCCAAATATTCATCCGTACCAGGAATTTAAAAGGCGTTTAAACACATTGAGGGAATATGCGCAAAGTCAAAACTATAACTTGACAATTTCTAAGAGTTATCCACTCGAGGAATGCGTCAGTGGAATGCTAACGGAGCCAACGGTGAGATGTGCCTACTGTTATCGCGTCAGGCTTCAGAAAGCGGCGGAGTTTGCAGTTGAAAAAGGCTACGATGCTTTTTCCACGACTCTCTTAGTCAGTCCTTATCAAAAACATTGTTTAATACGGGAGATTGCTGAAGAAATAGCTGAGAAAAAGGGAATTGTATTTTATTATGAGGATTTTCGCGTTGGGTATCAAAAAGGCGTAGAAATATCGAAAGAACTTGAATTGTATAGACAACCATACTGCGGCTGCATATTTAGCGAACGCGACCGGTATGAAAAGAAGAAACAGGCTAACGCTGACTAAACAGGAGGAAAGCAATGCGCAGAATATGCACTCTAATTATGTTTTTCCTTGTCGTCTTTTCGAATGTTGCTCAAGGTGAAAAAGTCGGACCTGAGATTAGCGTGGGTTTAGTGGTAAATCAGTTTTCTGCTGAGGTCAGCACGGATAAAGGCACAGTTTTAACCATATTGTCCAACGGCAAGTCTGCGTCTCTTGACAGCAAGACAATTTATGCAAGCATCAAGGATGGCAGATTGCATTGGGCTAATGAGGCGATAGCCGGCAATGAAGTTGAAATTTCGACGAAAAACGAAATGACTGCTGTATCGGTTAACCGAAAAAAATATCACGGCAAAATTCGTATTAGCATGAACAAAGATAAACGAACCTTGACCGTTTGCAACATCTTGCCTTTGGAACAATATTTGTATGGTGTTGTAGC
>JAAYIB010000132.1 GCA_012744295.1 Acholeplasmataceae bacterium | reverse complement strand
CTAACGTTGTTCTTGTAGCTTTTTCGGTTATTGGAAAATCACCTTCTTTATGACCAAGATTTTCAAAACATTTTTGATTTAATTTATCTGAAGACAACGCCTGCCTTAAAACCCGGAAAGAAGCAAATCAAGGTGAGGCTTGAAAAAGATGACGGCAGGGAAGAAAAAAGTATTGAATTCAGGCACAATGAAGCATTCTCGGATTTACAGCAGCAAGAATTGCCGGAACTGAAAGCTTCGGAGGCTGGATTCAATTGGTACATCCAATCCTTGACGCTTCCGGTGGACAATCTTGGCAACAAGGATTACCGCTTCCAGGACAACACAATTTTGATCAGGGATGCCGGAGTGGAAAGCTTCAGAAACAGAATGACAGGCAAGGGTACCGCAAACTGGTCAGCTGTATTCAATCACCCGGCGACATACGTGCTTTTGGAAATGAGGAACCCACAGCTTGATACGCGCGTTTTGAGATTTAAGGCAGAGTTGGCGGACAAGCTTACGGGTGATGTTGTTCCGGGCTTATGCAGGAGCGGAGAGAGTGACGAAGAAAGCGGACAATGCTGGTCAGACGACGATGGCGTAGGTTTTGCCAGCACCGCCTTGCTTTCGCTCGATGGAATCAAGAATCAATCCTTTGTCCTGCCGATATATGCCGACCATTTCAAGCTGTTAGCGGGTGAATACAATTTAAGGATAACAGTCGAAGGCGGGGGACAGTCTAAGGCGTATGAGACACCGGTGAAAATGGTTAGACAGAGAAGCCTCGGGTTGTTTTCTGTTGGCTTTTCGCTTGCATCACTGTTTTTTTTGTTGATAAACCTTGGCCGCTTGAAGCAGTGCGTCCTGACACTCGGCGCAAAGGGTGCAATTACTGTGTCGCTGTTTGCTGCCGTAGCCTTTGGCGGAATCGTTCTGCCTTCGACTATTCTGGGGGATTTTCTCCATGTTTTGCTGGGACCGTTTTCCGGCCTTGTTACCGGAATCCTGAACGGAGTTTTGCTATACCTGCTGCTTGCGGCTCTTATAACTTTATACAGGTGCCCCGGAGTAGCAGCCTTATTTTTTCTTTTAAAGTGGATGCTGGCTGCTCTGATTTTTGGGAAATTCTCGCCTATCGGTATTTTGAGCTTCGCGGTTTATATCTTAGTTGTGGAGCTTGTGCTTTACCTTGCCGGTTTTTACAGACTAAAGGAGCTTTCTCCGCGTTACGTGCTTTTTTGTGCTTTGGCCATAGGCTGCGCGGACGCTTTCATCACAATGGTTAATCTGGAACAAATGATGTTCTTTTATCGTCTGTATTATGCGGATTGGTATATATTCCTTTATATGCTTGTAAATGGCTTAATCTACAGCACTATTGGCTGCATTCTTGGATATCGTGTCGGCTGCAAGCTGCAGCAGGTGATGGGAGAGTAAGATGCTATTAATAGAAAACTTGTCATATCGTTATAAAAGCCGTAGTATTGCGACTCTGCACAATGTTTCCTTGAAGCTTGGCAAGGGAGAGATGCTGTTGCTGGCAGGAAAGTCAGGCTGTGGCAAATCAACATTGCTGAAAGCGGTAAGCGGACTTTTGCGGGCAACGAGCGAAGGTGAGCTGACGGGCAGTGTGAAGGTTGACGGAATTGACATTGCACGTCTCACCCCGGAAGAGGTGGGCAGCATAGTCGGCTCGGTATATCAGTCTCCAGATGATCAGCTTTTTGCCATGACGGTGGAAGACGAGGTAGCCTTTGCCTTGGAAAATCGCGGGGTGCCCTCTGACCTGATCCGTAAGGCCGTCGATGACGCACTTGTTAAAGTCGGCCTTACAGGCTTCGCCAAGCGTGGCATCCATCAGCTGTCCGGAGGGCAAAGACAGAGATTGGCCTTGGCGTCAGTTATTGTTACGCGGCCGCCCCTCCTGATACTGGACGAACCGGTGAGCCAGATGAATCCCCAAGGCGTTGTCGAGTTTATGGAAATTTTGACCAAACTTAATCAATCCGAGAAAATTACCATAGTAATCGTGGAACACCGGGTTAATGAACTGGCAAAATATTTTTCCAGAATTTGCGTCATTAATGAGGGCCAGGTTATTTTTGACGGAACGGTCAAAGACGTATGGAACCGCCTAAATAAGCGGAGCCTCGAAGGTTTGAGGGAACCGCAGAATATCAAGCTTTCCCGTCGTTTGTCGCTTACGAGGCTTGAAGATGAGAATCGGCTGCTGGCCCAAAGAATCAGAATGGAATGTACAATCAGGGAGGCAGCAGAGGTAATCAAACACAAAAAACATCACGATAGTTTGCTGGCATCCTTGAATAATGTTTTTTTTCGCTATCCCGGGACACGTGACTTCTGTCTGAAAAATATTTCCTTTAATATTTTTATGGGGCAAGTGGTTGCCATAATGGGGTATAACGGCGCGGGTAAAAGTACTCTTCTAAATCTTCTGTCCGGATTAAGCGAGAAGGATTCAGGAGAAATCAGGTTTTTGTCCTCGCCAATCAAAGAGAAAGCTTATTTGATAGGATATCTGAGACAAGACCCCGACCTGATGCTTTTGGCAGACAGCGTGTGGGAGGAAGTGCATTGGGGCGGCAGGATGGAAAATGATGAATATGTCAACGAAGTTATTGACAAACTGGCCCTGCGGAACAATGTAGACGATTTTCCGCTGGCTTTGAGCAAGGGACAACGATTGAGGACGGTTCTCGGCGCATTGCTTGCCAAAAAACCGAAACTGCTGCTTTTAGACGAGCCGACGGCGGGCCAGGACCAACAGAGCCTGAATGAAATAAAAAGACTTATCAGGCTTTTTGCAGGTGAAGGCGGAAGCGTTGTTTTCTGCACGCATGATATCGAGCTGGCTGCCGATATGGCAGACAGGGTCATTTTGCTTGATAAGGGCGTGGTAGTTGCAGACGATGAGGCCCGTGCTGTTTTAAGCAACAGAACGTCCGTTAAAGAAGTCGGTCTTAATGAGCCGCCAATGCTCAGGATATCCGAAGAACTTGGGCTTCAGCCCTGCATTACGGTTAAGGAGGTCGCTTTATATGTCGATGCGTCAGCTTTGGGAAGGGGCTGATTCTGCCGAATGGTCGAGACGCCTGAACGGCAGGACCAAGATAATATTTCTGTCAGCTGTTGCGCTTCTGGCGGTTGTCATTGACAATCCGCGTACCTTGTTTTTTCTTTTTTCCGTGCTTCTTCTGTGTCATTTGCTTGTAGAAACATCAATCTACAAGTGGCAGGTAATGTCATTGCTGCTGCTGGGCTTATGGGGTTCAATGTTCAGCCAGGCCTTGTTCTTCGCACAAACGCCGCGCACGCCCGTCATGGTTCTCCTGGAGCCCGGAGCCGGCATTCTGGGCAGTTTTACCGGCGGAATCGCCGTTTACCGGGAAGGAATACTTTATGGGGCTGTGCAGGGCTTGCGTTCTGCCATAATGCTGACGGCAGGCCTTCTTGTCTGCTGGACATCTGATCCGCGGCAGTTGCTGAAGGCTCTTGTTGCCTGGCGCCTTTCACCGCAAATAGCATTTATGCTTGTAACGGCCGTCAGGTTTCTGCCCGTACTCGCAGCGGAAGCAGGTGAAATACTGATTGCCCTGCGGCTGCGATCCGGAACGGAAATGGGCCGCAAAAGCGTTATAAGGCATTTGCCCTATATTGCCAAACCGTTGCTGGCACGCTGCCTGCGAAGGTCCCAGACGCTTGCTTTGTCGGTCACGAGCAGGGGGGTGTTTTTGTCTAAGGTCAAAGAGTTTGATGTCTGGGAAAAGACAGAAAAGGTTTCCTGCCTGTTTTTGGCTGCTGCAGTTATTTTTGTGCTTTTCAGCAAGCTCTTATACCTGCTTTCCGAACAGGGTTATTATTTTGGTGATTTAAGAATGCTCTATGATTGGACGAAACTTTTTCTATGAATAAGCTAAAAGGACTATCAGTACTGTTATTGTTCTTTCTCTCCTGGATTTCATTATACTGGCTGACAGGTTATAAGACTCCGTGGTATTATTTCAGCGAGTACGATAATGCGAAGGGGATATCTTTTCATTTGGGTGATATCGCCGTCGAAAATTATGACCGTATGGGGTTTACAAAAGCCTTAGTGCAATATGTGGAACCAGCTGATTCCTGGCTTGTCGGAACTGAACGCGGAGAGGTTTTCCTGTTAGACAATGCCGGCCGCCAGATGTGGAAAAGGGCGCTTGGGCTT
>JAAYIB010000131.1 GCA_012744295.1 Acholeplasmataceae bacterium | reverse complement strand
TAATAGCAGAAAGCCTTTTCATAAAGCAATACAGCCTTTTGCAGATTGCCCTGCGCATATTCCCGCTCTGCCAGAAATCTGTAGGCAAAATAGCGATAGCTGTTGATTCCCTCTCGCTCAAAGCTTTCGTGCTGCGTCATCAGGCGCGCTTCGCTGCAGGCCTGCTCCTCGCAGCCTGCCGCCACGAGCATGATCAATCTTCCGTAACTGATTTCCCCGCGTGCCACGCTGACAAAAGGATGCTTGTATTGTGCGCACAGCCCAACTGCCTGATCCCAATAATTTAGCGCTGCCTCGGTATTGCGTGTCAGTCCCCAGACAATCTTGGCAATATCCCTGAGACAAAGAATCTTGTGCTCGGCTTCCGACATGCCCTTTTCCGCCTTCTCCATTGAAGGCTCTACGTCGACAACCGTCGCCAGAACGGTCATTGCTTCCTCCACCTTGTCCCGAAAATAAAGCGCCCTCCCTACAATCGACCGGCAAAGCCAATTATTATAGTCGCTGATCATGCCCCGTGGTATCGGCCATTCTCCGCCGGATGCAAAATCCACATATTCATTCCATTCCTGTTCCGTCATTTTTCGTTCCTCCCTTCAATGCTGAAAATCTCAAGTATAATCCATTCGCCGCCCGAGCCGTTATTTCCTGCAAAGTGAAAATAAAGCGGCTGCCACGGACCCGGAAGCCAGCGGCAGCCACAAACAAGGGAAAGCTTTTTTTATTTAATATGCTCTAAATCAAGGTTTTACAGTTGCACGATAGGACTGCTTGCCATCCTTGAATTCGATGATAACAGCACTTTTTACAGCATCATGGGTTGCGTTCAGTGATGTTTCACCGGTAACCGCCTTGTAATTCTTGGTTTCGGCAAGAGCCTTGCTAACCTTTGCACCATCGACAGCGCCTGCACGGCTAATGGCATCAATCATCAAACGGGCGCCATCGTAGCCCAGAACTGCCGGGGCATCCGGTTTTTGGCTATAAGTTTTCACGTAGGCGTCAACAAATGCCTTAGACGCGGCACTGGTGTCATCCGGTGAATAATGGTTGGTGAAAAAGGTGTTGTTCAATGGAGCGGCACCTGCGATTTCCGCAAGTTTAGGGCTGTCCCAGCCATCGCCGCCGACGATTGGCATATTCATACCAAGCTCACGTGCCTGTTTGATAATTTTTCCGACTTCTTCATAATAACCGGGAACGTAAAGCACCTCAGGATTCATGTTTTTGATTTTGGTCAAAACAGCTTTGAAGTCCGTGTCCTTTTGCAGATAAGCCTCTTCTCCGACAACCTGTCCGCCCTTGGCCAGATAAGCCTGTTTGAAGAAAGCGGCCAGACCTTTGGAGTAGTCGCTGCTGTTATCGACAAAGATAACGGCTTTTTTAAGTTTCAGTTCATTGAACACGAAGTTGGAGCCAACCGTTCCCTGGAAGGGATCGATAAAGCAAACGCGGAAAGTATTAGGCTTAACCTTGCCGGTTTTGTCGTCAAGCGTTACCTTTGGATTTGTTGCACCGATTGCCAGGAAAGGAACCTTTGACGCTTCGCTGACATTGGCCGCCGCGATGGCGCTGGAGCTTGTGAAAATACCCATAACAACCTTGGTCTTGTCCTGGTTAATCAGCTTGGACATGGCGTTTGCGGCCTCTGCCGGCTCACTCTTGCTGTCGGCTACCACGATGTTGACCTTCTTGCCCAGCACGCCGCCCTTGTCATTGACCTCTTTCAAGGCAAGCTTCATACCGTTGACAACGGACGTACCGTAGGTTGCGTTGCTTCCCGTCATTTCCGAGACAACACCGATCTTGATTTCGTCAGAAGCTTTGCCACCCCCGCCGCAACCAACCGCGAATACTGAAACCGCCAGCATTGCAGAAATTGTCGCTGCTAATAATTTCCCCCTCATTAGCCATTCACTCCTTTTTGTAATTGCATTTCTGTATATTGCAAAGCCTCAAGGGCTCGACAACCTGAAATTCAGGAAAGGTATACCCGCGGCACTCGCCTTGACACGGCACAAACCACTTCATAGCTGATTGTATCCGACCACTCCGCAAACTGGTCGGCAGACAACTCCTTATCGCCGAAAAGCACTACTTCGTCGCCGACTACGACTCCTTCAACGTTGGAAACATCTATCATCAGCTGGTCCATGCAAATCCTTCCGATAATGGGCGCCTTACATCCTCTGACGATAACCTGCCCCTTGTTCGACAGCAGGCGTCTGACTCCGTCGGCGTAACCAACCGGGAGCGTTGCTACAAGCGTTGTTTTTCGGGCCTTGAAGGTACCGCCGTAACTTACAGTTTCTCCTGCCCCTATCTCTTTGACAAAAACCACGCGCGTCTTCAGCTTCATAACAGGCCGGAAGTCATGGTTATGCCGCACCTCGGCCGACGGCCACAGGCCGTAAAGCGTTATACCCTGTCTTACCATGTCCAGCTGCAGCTCTGGCAAATCGATAATCGCCGCGCTGTTCGCTATATGCTGAAGCTTTATCTCGATTCCGGCGGCTCTAATCTCGAAAAGCGCCTTTTTGAATCTTGCATACTGGTCACGACAAAAATCCTTGTCGGCGCAATCGGCGGCAGCCAAATGAGAAAAAACCCCTTCCAGCTCGATGCCCGGCAAGGCCGCAATCTCCGCGGCAAAGGCGCCTGCTTGCTCGGGAGCAATGCCAATTCGGTTCATGCCCGTTTCAACAGCGATATGGATTCTGGCAGGTTTACCGGTTTTGACGGCCGCTCTGCTGAGCGCCTGAGCGCTCTTAGCGGTAAACAAAGCCTGACTGAGTCCATAAACGACGGTTTCCTCGGCCAGCTCTTCCTGCAAGGCCCCCAAAACCAAAATTGGCGCCCGGATACCTGCCTCCCTTAATTCTACGCCTTCCTGAAGCAGTGCCACCGCCAGAAATTCAGCTCCGGCCTCCAAGGCTGTTTTGGCCACCGGTACGGCGCCATGCCCGTAGGCGTCAGCCTTTACAACAGCACAGAGCTTCGTGCTGGGCACTATTTTTTTCTTTGCTTCCCGGACATTGTGGGCAACGGCTCTTAAGTCAATCTCGGCCCACACATTTCTTAACACCACGACAGCACCACCCGGACATAACCTGTGGCAAGACGCAATTAGTCCGCCCAACAAGCATTTTTTCATTATTATACTGCGGATACGGCTGTTTTTTTGCAAAAATAGCCGAATTGTTCGGATAAAGAACAATCCGGCCTCACTGCCGTAATAAATCATGTGTTTAGTATAAACGCATAGTTTCACCCTGTCAACACTTTTGCACAACATTTTTTGTAAAGTTTTGGCTTTTACTGCCGGCAAATGCACCTTTATGTTAAATTTTTACATTTTTTTAAACGAGTGGATACAGAATAATTTCCTATTTGAAAAATTTTGCAATTTCCTCGACATCATTCGTAAGTCCAAGGGCAAGCATCAGTTTGATTCTTGCCTTCGGTCCCGTTATATCATCCGCAAATATCAGACCGCTTCCCTGCATCGATTTTGCGCTGCCGGGATAACTATAGGCCTCAACCACCCTGCCGGCATGCGTTCTGGAGGCAAGCACTACAGGAATTCCGCAGGCTCTGACCTTTTCAATGCCGGTCTTGACAAGCGGCGTCACGTTGCCGCAGCCGAGCGCTTCCACCACAAGGCCACCGGCAGGTTTATCCGCAAGACATCTGAAGAGAAAGTCGTCCATTCCGGCGACAACCTTCAGCAGATAAACATCCTCAACCAGTTTTCCCGGGCGCAGCTTCACAGCTTTTTCCGGCTGCCGCTTAAAAAGCACGCGATCAAAATAAACATGTCCGATCGGTCCCCAGCCCGGAGAAGCAAAGGCTGCGCAGGATGTAGTATGAGTCTTGGTTACTTCAGCAGCCGCATGGATTTCGTCATTAAACACCAGCAGGGCACCCCTGCCGCCGGCATAATCGTCGGCAGCAGTCCTGACGGCGGCAAGCAGGTTCGCCGGACCGTCGCCCCCGGGTTCTGAGGCTCCGCGCATCGCACCCGTAATGCAAACCGGCTTTTCCGTGCGCACAACGAGGTCCAGCAAATATACGGTTTCCTCCAGCGTGTCTGTGCCGTGCGTGATAACGATGCCGTCAACGTCGCTTCTCGATGCCTGCCGGTCAACGAGGCAGGCCAGTTCCAACATCATTGCAGGCGTGATGTGACCGCTCGGAAGATTTGCGAACTCCAAAACCTTTAGGTCGGCAACGTCAGAAAGGGCCGGTACGGCGGCAAGCAGCTCTCCGCCCCCGACAGCAGGCACCAGGCCCTGTCCTTCCTGCCCTGATTTCATGGCGATCGTGCCGCCGGTTGTTATAACTACGACCTTCTTCATCGCGTACTTCCTCTCATTGACTGATTCATCCTGAAACTTACTATCGGACGACGCCGTCCCCCTTCTTTTGGGAACAGCTCCGACTGCAGCCCGCACAACTGCCGCAGCCGGTACCCTTGTTTCTGAAAATGCTGCGGACTGCCGCCACGACAAGCAGCAATAATATTCCTAAAATCAAATAATTGATCATGTACATACTCCTATATCCGGTTTATTTTAGTTAGCCTTAGCTAACTAAAATTCTACTATTGCCTTTCTCGCTTGTCAAGCGCAAAGGTCAAAACAACCATTGTTTAAGAATCATTGCGATTGGCCGTCTGCCGGGGGCAGGATCTGATATGGTCGTCGATAATGCCGGCGGCCTGCAGAAACGAGTATACTATCACGGGCCCTGCGAACTTGATGCCTCTTTTTTTGAGCTCTCTGCTGACGCGTTCTGACAAAGCGTTTTTCGCCGGCACCAGGGCCTCGCTTTCCCAGGCGTTGACAATTGGCTTAAAGTCTACAAAGCGCCAGAGAAAGTCTGCAAAGCTGCCAAACTCCTCCTGCAAGCGTAGTATGACCCCGGCATTGCTTTTTACGGACCGGAGCTTAGCCATGTTTTTCACTACTCCGTAATCCCGGGCTATATCAGCAATCTCCTTCTCAGTCAGGCACGCGCAGCGTGCGATGTCAAAATGATGAAAGGCCCTGCGGTATTCTTCCCTTCTTGCCATAATCAGGCTCCAGGATAATCCGGCCTGTGCCCCTTCCAGAGAAAGCAGTTCAAAAAGATAGCGGTCGTCGAAGCTGGGCACACACCACTCGTTATCATGATAGTCCCGAAGCACTTGGTTCTGTCCCGGCCAGGAACACTGCCTCATTGATATGACCTCCAGCCTGCAAATAAACTTTGTCTTTTAACCATTATATCACTGACCGGCGTAATTTAACTTTTCTTCTGCGTAAATTGACATACACTTGCAAGAACATATGTTACATAATCATACAGGTCCAATCGGCGGCCTGGTATGTCAGCTTTACCGACAAGATTTTCCCGCAAAAAATTCAGCAGTAACTTGACAACGAAACGCAGACACAAAAAAAGGAAAGACCCGGATGGGTCCTTCCTTTTTTTGTGCGCTATTTGCTATTTAGCCAGCATCGTTTTTAGAATTACAGTGTCGGTTTCCTTCATGCCTTTTCTGCCGATGGTGCAAACCGCTTCTATCGTCGCGTCCACGGAACCCTTTACGATTCCGTCACCCGAGTGAAAGCTGTTGTTGCTTTTGGCCTGTTTGTAGGCCATAATGGCCGCATCTACCGAGGTCGCAATCTTCAGAGCGCAGGAAGGCTTGGCTCCGTCGCAGATGGTTCCCGAAAGCGTCGCGAGTGCATTAACGAGCGTTTCAGCCACGACCTTTTTGGGCTCATTAAGCAAAAAGGCTACTCCGGCCATGCCTGCGGCCGCGGCGCTCACCACCCCGCAATAAGCCGAAAGCCTGCCGATTCCCTGCTTGATATAGATACCCGTCAGGTTGGAAAAAAGCAGGGCCCTGTAAAGCTCCTCCCTGTTTTTCCCATAATGCTCCGCATAAACAAGCACAGGCAGGGATACGGTTATCCCCTGATTGCCGCTGCCCGCATTTATGACCACAGGCTTGGCACAACCGCTCATACGTGCGTCTGAGGCGGCCGAAGCATATGCTTTCGCCTTTTGTTCGACTCCGGCAAAACCGCCGCTCTCTTCACGAAAAAGTTTGCCGATATTTGCCCCATACGCTTTGCGCAGTCCCTCCTCGGCAATACTGAGATTATATTCCGCCTGCAAGGCCAAAATGTCTTCTATCTCGCTGAGGTCCGATTGCGCCGCAAATTCATAAATGTCTTCAAAATTCAGCTTAACCTCGTTGTTTAGTGTTTCAAAACTGTTTTCGGAACAGGGTGCCAGATAGATAATTTCTCCGTTTCTTTCGATCCTGCTGACATGGGTATGATCCTTTTCCACGGTAACGGCCACGTTTATACCTTTTGACGATGCCTCTGCGCAAATATGCAGGTTCTCCACCTCAGGCAGCAGCTCAACTGTGCAAAGCCCCGCTTCATAAAGCTCCTCGGCTCTTATCCTGTCTGCATCTGACACGCCTTTCAGCAATTCGAGTCCCTTGTCCGGTTTGGCTACAAGCGCTCCCAAAATAGCTGCGTATTCTATTCCTTTCTTGCCGCCCGAGTTTGGGATGATCACGCTTTTAACATTTTTGATGATGTTGCCGCTGCATTGGACATTGATCCGGTCCGGAAAACAGCCAAGCACCTCTACCGCTTTGGCTGCCGCAAAGGCCAGGGCTATGGGCTCCGTACAGCCAAAAGCCGGGATCAGCTCGTTGCGAAGCAGCTGCATATATTCCTTCATTTCCTTGCTCACCTCATTGCTCTCCGTTAAGTATTTTTACCGGTGTTTTTGTAAAAAAAAGAGGATTGTCAAATGAGCGGTTGCTTCATTTTGACAGTCCCTTTGCCTCGTCTTGCCGAAGATAGTGGCGGATGGGGTGGGATTCGAAC
>JAAYIB010000130.1 GCA_012744295.1 Acholeplasmataceae bacterium | reverse complement strand
ATCTAAGCTTGTTTCTGCTCTTTTTTAAAGATAAGAACTCCGGGTATGAGAAAAAGCAAATTGAATGCAAGGCTTGGCAAAAGACTGTCTTTGGCCTCAGGCACAAAAAACTTCCAGAAAAGCGCAACGATGATACCTGCCAGCATAGAAGCAAGGCCTGCCTCCTTATTAATCCTGCCCTTGAAAATTATCGCAAAGCTCAGCGGCAGAAAAATCCCTGCTCCGCGAAGGGCCATCGAAAGATATGTCCAATCGAGGACAAAGGAATCGAGGTTTTGAAAAACAACGAACAAAGCACTTATCGTAATCAGCAGAACCGCTGCCCGATTAATCCAAAGAAGCGCCTTGCAGCTGCTTATGCCTAATACTGCCTTGAAAATATCCCGTGAAATCATCGTCCCACAGCCCAAAACAAGTCCCGAAATCGACCAAAGCGCCGATAAAAGCAATGCAGCCATTGCAGCACCACCGAGCCATTCAGGGGTAAAGTTTAAAAGGTAGAATGGCAGGGCATCAATACTGTTAAGTTCGGGGTTGGTTGTCTTGACCGCCATCCCTATTACTGCCGACGGCAGTCCAATCGGTATCACGATTGCGGCTGCTGTAATACAGCCGGTCATAGCCGTTCTGCTGTTGGCTGCCGAAAACAAAGCCTGGACATAGCTCTGTGTTGATATAACGCCAATCGTCAGGGAAGCAACGTTATAAAACACTTTATGCGGTCCGCCGCTGAACATGTCGAGCCAGGGCGTAGCGGGAAAGACCGCCATAACACCCTTAACGCCTCCCAGATCTTTTAAAGCCAGCATGCCGGCAATAAAAATTGTTCCGAAAATCAATCCTACCTTGACAAGTCCCGACATGCCCGAGGAACTTATACCTCCCATCAGCACGGAGCCCAAAACAACAAGGGCAATAACTGCGGCTGCCAGATAGAAATTGATATCGAATGCTCCGGCAATCAGGTGCAAGGCCGTCAGCATGCTCGCCACAATGCTTAAAAAGATGCCCGCCGTGGCAGCAATGCTGCTCAAAGGGCCTGCCTTTTTCCCATAGTTTATAACCAGAAATTCGGATACTGTTGTCAAGCCGCTGTTTCTGAGGGGACGGGCGTAAAAAGCCGCCATAATTATCAAGGCGATTCCGGAGCCAAGAGTGAACCACCAGGCACTGATACCTGCCTTGAAACCCAATTGTGCGGTTCCTACGGTTGCGGCCGCACCGATTATCGTTCCGATAATTGTGCCGGCAACCAGGAAATTACCGGCACTGCGGCCTCCGACGCTGTAATCGGCTTCAGACTTGACTCCTTTGGCAGCATAGAAGCCCGGCAACAAAGACAAAATCAAGACGACCATCATGCTGACAAACTGTGTAACTGACATTTGCATTTGCTTACCTCATTAACAAACCTATCTCATATTAATCAACATTATAGCAGAGAACAATACTTTATCAAGCAAAAGAACCGGCCGAAGCCGGTTCTTTTGTTATTCAAATAATCATTCTATCTGAATTCAACTTTTAAATGCTGCCGTTCCACAAGACGATGATATTTGTACTTTTGATAGCCAACCATTAACGCTCCGACAATCTGATGCTTTTTTGAAACCCCAAGAAAATCAAGCATCGGCTGATAGCCGGCATGGCCGCAGGTCTGGATGAAGCCGGCAATGGTTGTGCCAAGCCCGAGCGTTGGCGCGTACAAACCGGCATAAGCCCAGGCCTGGTCGCAATTGCTTAACCCTGTAAGGTTAAGCTTCCGCGCACAGGCAATAATCAAATGAGGTGTCTGTCTGGCAATGATGTCTATGTTTCTTTCACGGTAGGTTCTCAGGATATTCGCAAAATATCTACTGTGTGGGCTGTCGGCATCAATTTCGAGCTGCATCCATTCAGCTGTCAGATCGGCAACCTTTTTTATTGCTTCCGGGTCTGACAGAACTATGTAGTATAATCCCTGTGAATTACCTGCCGTGGGAGCGTATCTCGCTGCATCAAGCAGCTTGATAATTTTCTCCTTTTCAACCGTTCGGGGAAGAAAGTTTCTGACCGACCTGCGCATGCGCAAGAAATTATAAGCCTTTTCAGGATGAAGGACAGGCATGGATATCTCTGCCTGCTTCTCAAGCAAGCAACGGTTATTATCGAGCGCGGCGGTCGGGCAAACCGCAACACAGTGCCCGCAAGCCATGCATCCTCGTTCCCATTTGCAGACGGGACCCGCGTCTCCCATTTCAAGAATGCAGCTTGGACATACCTCGATACATATTCCGCATTTTACGCACTTATCTAAATCAACTTTGATTAAATCCATTTCACACCTCATTATATTTCCTTAAACCAGACTCTCGCTTCTTAAATCAATTTTACTGATAAACCTGAAATTTAGCAAGCACTGCGCAAACCGCGTCATACAGGTTAGGGCGTGGTCACATATCATTTTAATCGGGCTTCAAGGCCTTAAAATAAATAAAAACCGGACTTTCGTCCGGTAAGGTTTCTGGCTCCTCGAGTAGGACTCGAACCTACAACAACTCGGTTAACAGCCGAGTGCTCTACCGATTGAGCTATCGAGGAATCATCGTCTCAACGTGTTATATTTTACAACACCTTGCGCCAAGTGTCAACAAGGTTTTGACTTTATCTGTCATAGCTCGAAACTTTATCGCTCCTAATTCAGGAACGCGTCAGTCTATAGATCAGGGCATTGCAAATGGCAGCGGCAACATTGCTGCCTCCTTTACGCCCCCGAGCCACAATGCAGGGTATATTTGACCTCAGAATAATTCCCTTGGCTTCCACTACATTCACAAAACCCACGGGGACGGCAATTATTAAAGATGGGTTGATTTTCCCGCTCTCAATCAGCTCCGCAAGTCTGACAAGTGCTGTCGGCGCGTTGCCGACGGCTATAATCAAGGGGCCTTGAAGCTTGCTTGCCTTGTCCATAGAGGCCGCGGCACGTGTCCAGCCCTCCGCCGACGCTTTTTGCGCAACATCTTCATCTGCCATATAACAGACAGAGGTGCATCCCAATTTCATCATGCCTGCCTTGTTTATTCCCGCCTTGGCCATATTGGTATCAGTGACGATTGTTGCGCCGCTTTTCAGCGCTGCCAAGCCTTCCTGCACGGCATTTTCCGAAAAATAAAGGGTCCTTGCATAGTCAAAATCGGCGGAAGTATGAATTACTCTCTTGACTATATCTATTTTTTCCGGATCAATCCTTATCTCTCCAAGTTCCTCGCAGATGATTTCCATACTGCGTTTCTCTATCTCTGCCGGCAAAACATTTTCCAGAATCATTTTCACTTACCTACCTTTCTATGCCCTTTCTTGCGGCAATTCCTCTGTCAAAGGGATGTTTCACCTTCTTCACTTCCGAAACGTAGTCGGCAAGCTCAAGTAAAACGGGAGCAGGATCCCTGCCCGACATGGCAATCTCCGTCGCCACAGGTTTTTTCTTCAAGAATTCAAGCAGATCGTTAAGTTCAAACAAATCCGTATTGCAGGCTCCGATAATTTCGTCAAGAATAAGGAGGTCGACGCTCTCATTCTCAAGTCTTGCAAGGATCTGAGCAAACAAGGCTTTATGTTCTGCCAAAACGCTGCTTTTTTCCTTTTCAGTCATTTGGAAAGAAAACTTATTGATTGTTTTCGCCCGCAGCACCCCGATATTCGGCAAGTTCTTCAGGCTTTCCAGTTCACCTGTCTTCCAGCTTTTCAAAAACTGCACGAACAAAACCCTTCCGCCGTTTCCGGCGCAGCGAAGTGCAAGTCCGAGACAAGCGCTGGTCTTGCCTTTTCCGTTTCCGCAATAAATGTGAATAAGCCCCTGCATCAATTTAAATACCCGCTTTCAAAATTTCGTATATTTTGCCGACATCCATGTTTTTTCTCACTTGCTCAGCCAGAAGGTCGTACTGCTCCTGTTTGTACTGCTCAAAACTGATCGTCTGCAGGTCTTCCGTCTTTAACCCTTTTTTAGCGAGCAACGCTTCGACAATAGTATCTGCAATCCCCGGTGTATCGAAGATGCCATGGACATAAGAGCCGTAAACGGCTTTTTGTTCTTTGACAACCTGCGCGCCTTCCTCCGAAAAAGGCTCTTCCCGGTGCATAGGCTTCGTGAATGTCAGGCCATCATCTTTACAGACATTTGTCACGCCTGAATGAATCTCATATCCGCGAAATGACTGACCGGAAAGTTTTCCCAAAATTCCTTTTACCGTTCCAAACCTTCCTTCAACCTGGATCGTCCTCTTTTTTTCCGCGAATACCGTTTCCGTCGGCAATAAGCCAATACCGGATACTTCACCTCCCTCTTCGATACCATAAGGATCGGAAAGCCTTTGCCCAAGCATTTGAAAACCTCCGCAGACTCCAAAAATGACCGTACCTGCATCCGCCCTTTTCAGAATTTCAGCCTCAAGGCCGTTTTGTCTTAGCCATAGCAGGTCTGAAATAGTGTTCTTGGTGCCCGGCAGAACAATCATGTCAGGTGTTTTCAGCTCGCGCGCTGAACTGACATAGCGAAGAGAGACACCTAAAATAAGCTCAAAGATGTTGAAATCCGTATAATTCGACATTCTCGGAAGTTTTATGACGGCTATATCTACAGCCTTTACTTCTGTTCTTTCCTCGAGTCTCACTGAAAGGCTGTCTTCATCCTCGATGTCCACCGTAAGCATCGGCAGTACTCCGACCACTGGAATACCTACCTTTTCTTCAATCATCTGCAGCCCCGGCTGCAAAATGTTTATGTCACCGCGAAACTTGTTAATGATTATACCCTTTACCATTTTGCGCTCGTCTTCTGCCAAAAGCAGCAGCGTACCATAGATTGAAGCAAAAACACCTCCCCGGTCAATGTCGGCAACAAGCAATACCGGAGATTTTGCCATTTTTGCCATACCCATGTTTACTATGTCCTGGCCGCGCAAGTTGATTTCGGCAGGACTGCCGGCCCCTTCGAGTACAATAATTTCGTTGTTTGCTTCCAATTCCCCGTAAGCGGACATTATAGCCGGGATCAGGCTCGTTTTATAGGAAAAATATTCCGCGGCCGACATTGTCCCAACGGCCTCGCCGTTGACTATGACCTGCGAACCTTTGTCGCTTGTCGGCTTAAGCAGAATCGGGTTCATCAGCACGCTTGGCTCTGCGCCCGCAGCTTCAGCCTGTACAACCTGCGCCCTGCCCATTTCGGCACCGGTCCGTGTAATAAAAGAGTTAAGCGCCATATTCTGGGACTTGAATGGTGCCACCTTGTACCCGTCTTGGTAAAACACACGGCAAAGACCGGCAGTCACAAGACTTTTGCCGGCATTTGACATTGTTCCCTGTACCATAATTGACTTTGCCATCTTACCCTTATCTCCCCTCAAACAAAAATTTTACTATTCCCTTGTAGTCTTCGATAGCCGGCTGATTTGCATAAGTCCCATTCCAAACCGAGGCGATAAAGGGAACTTTTCCGGCTGTATGGCGGCCCGTCAGAGAACTGGTCGCGTGATCGCCGCAGACAAGTATTTTTAAAGGTTGTCCCCAAATGGCAAGAAGCCTTCCAAAATAATCTTCGTCAATGCGCGTTATGAAGTCTGCCTTTCCCAAATAATCATGACGGTGTGCCGCCTCGTCGGTTCCGTTAAAGTGGGCAAGCACAAAATCCTTCTCCTTTAGCAATTCCAATGTAACTGCAGCCTTCTCGGCAAGATCCGTGTCGATGTCACCCGTAGAACTGACAAGTTCAGGGCAGACCATTTTTAAAGACCTTGCTATGCCCTTCACAATCTCTGCTCCGCAGACGGCTCCCCCCGCCAGCTTGTGACGTTCATGAAAAGACTTCAGTTGCTGTCTCTCCGCCGGTCCCCAGGGGTAAAACACGTAGTGAAAATCCCCGTGCGAATATTTCACAAGCACTTTGTTTGCTTCTTCCATAAAAACTTTAAGCCGCAAAGACTTTGAATTCAGCTCACTCAACAAGTCCGCAATATTTTCCCCCATACTTTCATGAGGAGGATTGATATGGCATTTTTGCAGTATTTCCGCCTCCTTGTCAAGGATGAGCAAATTCCTGTAGGTTGAAAGGTGGACAAATTCGACATTTTCCTGTAAAAGACTTACCTCAAGGCTTGCCTTTCTCATTTCATGGGCACTAAGGCCTTCTCCGTTGAATGCCAGCAGCTTGCCCTCGCCGTCGAGAGCAACAAGATTGCAGCGTAAAACCATTTCATATTCTGAAACATCCCGCTCGTTGGCAAGCAGTTCCAAATAGGACCGATTGGCGGGAAACTCCTGTCTCGGAACACCTAAGAGGCGAAGAATACAGCCAAGGCTTTCCGGTGCTATGTCCTCGCCGCAGACGGTGACTTCGCCGCAGCAGCCAACTGCCGCCAGCCTGTCCATTTGCTCGTGACGGGCGTAGTTAAAAGGTGTCCTGCCGCCAAGTTCCGCAAGCTCGTCATCACCTATCCCGTCAATAATAATTAGTAATGTTTTCATTTCAACACTTTCCTCAAAGCTCTGATAAAAAGGCGGTTCTGCTTCTTGGTCTTAACCGCGATGCGGTAGAAACCTTTCTTTAAATTGCGATAATTCGAACAATCCCGTATAAGAAAGCCTTCCTGCAGCAGTTTTGCATCAAGATCCGGTTGTTCTGCGAAAAAGAAAAAAACGTAATTGGCAGCGGGGCGGTAAGTTTTTGCCCCCAAGAGCCGCAGCGCTTCCTCCAAATATTTTCTCTCTGCCTTCACATATAGTCTTGTTTTTTCGAGATAAGCCTTTTCTTTGACTGCCGCGATGCCTGCGGCCTGTGCCAAGGCCGATACGTTCCAATCCTGTCCGTTTTCACGTAAGGACCGGACGACCCCTTCGTCACCGCTGAGGCAATAGCCGAGCCGAACCCCGGCCATGGCATAGGTTTTGGTGAAAGCCTTCAAAATGATAAGGTTGTTATTCACATTTAGAAATTCTTTGAGAGAATAGGCCTCTTCGTCTTCTAAAAAGT
>JAAYIB010000129.1 GCA_012744295.1 Acholeplasmataceae bacterium | reverse complement strand
GCGTAAGTGGCCTGGACAGAATGCTTTCCAGGCGCATCAAAACATTTTTATTCTCGTCATCACCCTCAAAGAGAGAGTATCTTCTGATGCAAAGAACAAACATCAGCAAAATAGGCAGAATAAAGGTGAGTTTTACTCCTTTGTAAATATCGATCTCCAACATGAACCTTATATCACCGAGAATAGCCCCGACAAAGGAGGCGCCAATCAGCGACAAGGCAACCGCAAGCGTCAACTGCCATGTGGCACTTGCCAGCACAGCCCTGAGGCGCTTTACGCCTCCGTGATAATTGTCCCAAATATTCAGCACGTAGTTTAGGGAGAGGACGGGGATCACAGTCGCCGCTCCTAGGGCCAGAACTTGTCTCGCCAGCAGGGCAGTGGTCAATAATGCAATTAGGCTGAAAACCGTTCCTCCTGCCGCTATGAGCCAGTACTGCTTCTGTTTGCTTAAATCCGTCAACTGGTTCAGGTAAAGAACTCCCGCCGCCATTATTCCAAATATAATTGGTACAAAGAGCAGCCGGTTGGGCTTGTAATTGTCAAAGACGCCTGCCCTTCCTATCTGCAGGTTTCTTGCTTCTACACTCTTGGTGATGCTTTCCGCATAATCAAGGTTTGTTTGCAGCAGCGTCTTGCCGTCTTGCGGCGTTAAGAAGGTTTTTATGTAATTAATGCGGACATTTCTTTCTTCGTCCGTTAAAGCCCAACGTCTTGTCGCTTCAGAAACCTTGAGTTTTTTCTGTTCGGCTTTGTCGATCACATACGTCCTGGCTGAGCGATAATTCATCAGCTCGGCCATTTGCACAAGGCCGTCCATAGGCGCAAACTGAAGCTGGACCACGTTTTCCACCATCGCAAGCGTGATATTCCTTTTTAAAAGCTCGCCTGAGACATAGGAGAGGTTCTCGGCATTGCCCAATATAGTTCTGCCGCTGCCGGCAAAAGCAGAAATCAAAGCACCGGACTTATCAATGCGGGAAAAAAAGCTGTCAATCTGCTCGCGTGCAGGCGCGGCGAACCTGCTGTAGCCGCTTCCGTAATTGACCGGACGGGCAATCACCATGAAACCGTTCTTTTTAGCCAGCAGCAGTTCATCCGATGACAGGCCTAAATCCATTTGGAGCATGCCTTTTTGTTCACCGTAAGCTTCTGCGTCAATAAGCTTCGGGTCGCCTTTGAGTTCGATAATCAAAGGCTCTTGCGATACAATTCGGACCATTTCTTTGCCGAACCTTAGGGGCAGGTCTTCTTTCAGGTCTTCCAATGCAGCAGCAGAAGTTCCCCCGGTTATATAGGCCGCGTTCGCCTCGATACTGCCTTTTTTGGCGAGTTCCTGCCAAGATCCTTCTCTGAGCTGTCCCGTATTGTAAGAATGTAAGAGCTCAGAGCCGGTAACGACTGTCACCTTGCCCTTCTCCCTAAGCTTTTGCAGAGTGCTGTCAAAAAGGACCAGGCTCGTCACGCCCCGCTCTTTGAACATACGCAGCGCCTGCTTCTCGTCAATGCCTTCCGCACTGGCCATTCTCGCAATGCTTTCATACTCCATTGCCATTTCCACGGTTTTGTTGGCCTGTTCTACCGTATGACGCTGAAAGTTCAGGAAAAGCGAGAAGACAAACCCCACTGCTATCAATATGATCAAAAGCTTGTTATAACGGCCTTTTCTCAAAAAAATCTCCACCTATCACGCATTCTTAAGTTACTCATTTGATTTTCTGCAGGCTTCGCAGATATGCCTCGACAAAAGGTTCGAGCGAACCGTCCATGACAGCCTGCACGTTACCTGTTTCCGCACCTGTGCGATGATCCTTGACCAGGTTGTAGGGATGGAAGACATATGACCTGATCTGGCTTCCCCATTCTATTGCCTGGTAGTCGCCCGCGATGTTCGACTTCAGGTCTTGCTGCTTTTGTTTTTCATATTCAAAAAGCTTGGCCCGCAAAAGCTGCAGACAACGTTCCCGATTCTGAATCTGTGACCGCTGGCTTTGGCATTGAACTATAATTCCTGTTGGAATGTGCGTCATGCGTACGGCCGAATCGGTTTTATTGATATGCTGGCCGCCTGCTCCGCTGGCTCGATATGTATCTACTTTCAAGTCGGCCTGGTTAATGTTGACTTCAACTGCATCGTCAATTTCGGGCATGACATCGACTGCCGCGAAGGATGTGTGCCTGCGGGCATTGGAATCGAAGGGGGAAATTCGCACAAGACGGTGCACGCCTTTTTCCGATTTCAAGTATCCATATGCGTTGTGACCCTTGATGTCGAGAGTCACACTTTTTACTCCCGCTTCGTCACCGGGCTGGTAGTCGAGTATTTCCACACTGTAGCCGGAACGCTCGGCAAAACGGCCAAACATTCTGAGAAGCATTGAGGTCCAGTCCTGGGCCTCTGTTCCCCCTGCACCGGCATGCAAGGTTAAAATGGCATTATTGCCGTCATATTCTCCGGACAGCAGCATGCCGAGTTCCAAATGTTCAACGTCGGCGATAACGGAAGCAAGACTCTGCTCAATCTCTCCCAAAATACCCGCGTCTTCTTCCTCCATCGCCAACTCCAGCATGACTTCAAGGTCTTCCACTCTCTTTTCGAGTGCATGGTAAAGATTGATTTCGTCCTTCAATTGTGTGACTGTCTGGGCAACTTTTTGAGCCTCGTCAGGGTTGTCCCAAAAATTCTGCTCACCCATCTTGTGCTCTAATTCCGCTATGCGGTCTTCTTTGCGAGCGACGTCAAAGAGACCCCCTCATTTCGTCTAACTTCTGCCTCAAGTTGCTGATTTCCGGTTTATATTCCTCTATAAGCAAACGCTTCACATCCTTTACGATAATTATCATGTTGTAAATAACTTAAGCGAAGCCGACACAAAACAAGTCCCGGCTTCGCAGCGATACTATTTCTGGTTTCCGCAGCAGTTCTTATATTTTTTACCGCTGCCGCAGGGGCACGGGTCATTGCGGCCTATGGTTTCACCCTTGACAACAGGCTTTTTCACATCCTGCTCGGCGTCTCCGCCGGGATTATTGGCCTGGGCCTTTTGCAGATGATCCTCAACCTTGGGTTGTGTCACTACATTGACTCTGTACATGTAACGAACGACGTCATCCTGGATTGCGTCAATCATAGCCTGGAACATGTCATAAGCCTCCAGCTTGTATTCAACAAGCGGGTCTCTCTGGCCATAAGCCCGCAGGCCAACGCCTTCACGCAGCATATCCATCGAATCGAGATGTTCCATCCAGTGGCTGTCGACAACCTTCAGCACGACGATATTCTCGAGCTCGCGCATGACTCCCGGCGATACCGCCTCTTCACGCTGCTCATAATAATCAAGCGCCAGCTTGTGCAAATAGTCATTTAATTCTTCGCGGCTTAGGTTTTGCAGATATTCAACGGTCAGTGTGTTTGGCGGCGCATAAAATTCCTCCGCGTAGGCAATCATGGCGGGCAGGTCCCACTCCTCGGAATAAACTTCTGGCGGGGCATACATGGCCATGGTTCTATCAACAACGCGGTCAATCATGTCGACTACGTTTTCACGCAGATTGTCTTCCAGAAGTATTTTGCGGCGCTGGGAATAGATAACCTCGCGCTGCTGGTTCATGACGTCGTCATATTCCAGAACGTGCTTGCGCATGTCGAAATTGCGTGACTCGACCTTTTTCTGAGCCGATTCTATCGATTTCGTCACAAGACTATGTTCAATCGGCTCGTCTTCTTCCATACCGAGTTTGTCCATGATGCTGGAGATGTTATCCGAACCGAAAAGCCTCATCAGGTCGTCTTCCAGGGAAAGGTAGAACCGGGTTGAACCGGGGTCTCCCTGCCGTGCGCAGCGCCCTCTTAGCTGGTTGTCAATGCGGCGGCTCTCATGGCGTTCGGTACCGATGATGTGAAGCCCGCCCAAAGCCGGCACTCCTTCGCCCAAAACAATGTCCGTACCTCGTCCGGCCATATTGGTGGCAATGGTCACGGCTCCATGCTGGCCGGCGTCGGCGATTATCTCCGCTTCCTTCTCATGGAATTTTGCATTGAGAACATTGTGGAGAATTCCTCGCCTTTTCAAGGTTGCGGAAAGCTCCTCAGACTGTGCTATCGAAGTCGTACCGACAAGTACCGGCCGGCCTGTTTTGTGACATTCCTCAATCTCGTTTGCGGCAGCTTTGTATTTGGCATTCTTGGTTTTATAGATGACGTCCGGATAATCAATCCGCTGATTTGGCTTGTTAGTCGGCACAACGATTACGTCAAGGCCATAGATTTTTTGAAATTCCTGCTCCTCGGTTTTGGCCGTGCCTGTCATGCCTGACAGCTTCTTGTACATACGGAAATAGTTCTGGAAGGTTATCGTCGCCAGTGTCTGACTTTCACGCTCAACTTTGACACCTTCCTTGGCCTCTATGGCCTGGTGCAGACCCTCGGAAAAGCGTCTGCCGAACATCAGCCTGCCGGTAAACTCGTCAACAATGATGACCTCGCCGTCTTTGACTACGTAATCGCGGTCACGATGCATGAGAGACTTTGCCTTTAAGGCCTGCATCAATTGATGTGAGAAGTCGATGCTTGCCTCGCCGGCATACATATTGGAAACGCCGAGCATTTTTTCCGCCTTGGCAATACCAATCTCAGTCGGCGCTGCGGTTTTCATCTTTTCGTCTACAATGTAGTCTTCTCCTTCAGCCATTTGTGCGACAACGCGGGCCAAAACCTTGTAAAGGTCCGTGGATTTTTCACCCGGCCCCGAAATAATGAGAGGCGTACGCGCCTCGTCAATCAAAATGCTGTCAACTTCGTCGACGATTGCGAAATTCAAAGGACGCTGCACCATTTGGTCAACGCCTACAACCATGTTGTCGCGCAAGTAGTCAAAGCCAAATTCGTTGTTTGTGCCGTAAGTAATATCCGCGGCATAAGCAGCCTTTCTTTCCGGGAAATCAAGACCATGCACAATCAAGCCGACAGAAAGTCCGAGGAAGTTGTAAATACGTCCCATATCAGTGCTGTCTCGCTTTGCCAGGTATTCATTGACCGTAACGACGTGAACGCCTTTACCCGTCAAAGCATTGAGATACGCAGGCAGCGTTGCCACAAGCGTCTTGCCTTCGCCCGTACGCATTTCGGCAATTTTCCCACGATGGAGCACGCAGCCGCCTGCAAGCTGCACATCAAAATGCCGCAGCCCGGTTACACGCCTTGAGGCCTCACGCACAACGGCAAAGGCTTCCGGCAGGAGGTCTTCCAGGGGTTCGCCCTTTGCCAGTCTTTCCCTGAACTCGGCCGTTTTGCCTGTAAGGCTGGCGTCGCTCATTTTTTCTGTATCTTTTTCCAAAGCATTTATTGCGTCAATGTAACCTTGCAGTTTCTTTAATTCTTTTTCATTGGGATCTCCGAAAATTTTTTTAATCAGTCCTTCGAGCAATGCAATCACTCCTCATTTTTCGCTCTAAATCCGTCCATGCTCAATAGTAAATTTTAACAGAAGCGGTACCAAAAGTCAAAAAACCTAGGATCAGCATCCTAGGTTTTTGTAACATTTCGATGAACTTATTTCAATTCCGGCGACAACAGTCCATAGTCGCCATCTTTACGTCGATAAACAACATTCACGGCCTCAAGCTCGTCATCAAAAAACACGAAGAAGTCGTGATTCAGAAGGTTCATCTGCATAACCGCTTCCTCTACCCCCATTGGCCTCATTACAAAACGCTTGTTCCTGACAATCCTGAACTCCGGTTCCTCAGAAGCGACAACGGAAACTGGCTGTTCCTCCTTGAAATTGCTGTAGCGGTTTCTCATCAGCTTGGTTTTGTATTTATGGATTTGGCGTTCAATCTTCTCGACTACCAGGTCGATTGAGGAGTACATGTCCTTTGTTGTTTCCTGAGCTCTGAAAATTACTCCTCCAGCAGGAAAGGTAATCTCTACAACGTTATCTCCGACCCTCTCGCCTTTGATGCTGTCGCCCTTTTCGACTCTCATCAGGACCGAAATGTCACCGACCGTCCTAAACTGTTTGGTCACCTTCACAACCTTTTTCTCAACATAATCTTTCAATGCAGGGGTTACATCAATGTTCTTGCCACGAATGTTAACACTCATAGTCAAAACCTCCTTATATAAAAACAAAGATTAAAAATCTTCTTCATTCTTTAGAATATAGTTTCGCCATGAGTCTTGTTATTCCTGCAAATCATAATTCGAAAAGCAATAAATTTACAGAAACAGGATTTATCGAGATGGAATTTGGCACAATTGAAACATTGTTTTTAATTATAGTATTTTTGAAAGAAAGCTCTTTGTTCTTTCCTCTCTGGCGTTGTTGAAAATCATTTCCGGAGAACCTTGTTCAACAATTTTCCCGCCATCAATGAAAATAACGCGATCGCCGACCTCCCGGGCAAAGCCCATTTCGTGCGTAACAACGACCATCGTCATTCCTTCTTCGGCGAGAGCCTTCATTACGTCAAGAACTTCCTTAATCATTTCCGGATCAAGCGCCGATGTCGGCTCATCAAAAAGCAGGGCCTTCGGTTTCATCGCCAAGGCACGGGCAATGGCAACCCTTTGCTGCTGTCCTCCCGATAATTGCTCGGGATAGGCGTTGGCCTTGCTTTCCATTCCAACCTTCACCAACAGGCTCAATGCAATTTTTTCCGCATCTTCCCTGCTCAGCTTGCGTACCTTCATCGGAGCCAACAAGAGATTTTCCATTACCGTCATATGGGGGAAAAGATTGAATCTTTGAAAAACCATGCCGACTTCCCGCCGGACGGCGTTAATATTTGCCTCGCCGCTAAGAGCTATGCCGTCAACGGTAATAGAGCCGGAAGACGGTTCCTCCAAGAAATTAATGCAGCGCAGCAGCGTGCTCTTGCCGGAGCCCGAGGGCCCGATGATAACCACCACTTCCCTCTCGGCTATCTCAAGGTCTATGCCGCACAAAACCTCAAGCTCGCCGAAACTTTTGTGCAGATTTTCAATTTTAATCATTTGACTTGATACCTCCGCTCCAAGTATGCGACGAAGCGTGAAATTGTAAAGGTCATGATAAGATAGATAAAGGCAACCGCCAGCCATATTTCAAAAGAAGCGTAAGTACGGGCAATAATAAGCTGCCCCCGCCTTGTAAGTTCCTCGAAGCCGATGACCGATACCAGGCTCGAATCCTTAAGCATTGCGATAAACTCATTGCCGAGAGGCGGAATTATTCTCTTGAAAGCCTGCGGCATTATTATATGCCGCATTGTCTGAAACCAGCTCAAGCCAAGCGAGCGCCCTGCTTCCGTCTGACCTTTGTCAATAGACTGGATGCCGCCGCGGAAAATTTCGGCGATATAGGCTCCGCTGTTGATTGAGCAGGCAGCAATTGCCGCAACAAAAGGATCTATACGCGACCCTGTCAATATCGGCAGTGCGAAGTATACCAGAAAGATTTGCACCAGCAGGGGCGTGCCGCGTATGAAGTCCACATAGACGTTCGACAGGTACTTGACAGGTTTGACGGTGGACAGTCTGGCCACGCCAACCAGCATGCCGATCAAAAGTCCGAGACCAACGCTCAGCGCCGTAATCTGTATCGTTATCCCCGCACCCTGAAGGAGCAGTGGAATTGCGTTCTTAATCAAAGCAAAATTCAAATCCACGCGGACACCAACTTTCAAAATATAAGTGAGCTAACGCCAGCAATAAAAAGCGGAGCACATCCTGGCAACACGCTGCGATGTACTCCGTTTCTGTGCCCAACTTAATTATTTAACTTGTTCACCGAACCAAGTTTTATAAATTTTGTCGTATTCGCCGTTCTTTTTTAATTCGGCCAGAGCTTTATTGATGTCGGCGGCCAGTTTTTCGTTGTCCTTTTTCACTGCTAGTCCATATTCCTCAGCAGTTACAACTTTGCCTACCATCTTCGCATAGTCTTTGCCGCCGCCTTGCTGCAGGAAATAGGCAACAACAGGCAGGTCATTGACAACTGCTTCCACGCCGCCGTTCTTCAGTTCAAGGGCGGCCTCGGTATTGGTGTTGAACTCAACTACAGAAGCTCCTGCAATCTTGTGTGCTTCCATGGCTCCGGTAGTGCCGATCTGCACGGCAATTTTTTTGCCTTTCAAATCTTCTATGCCCTTAATGGCGGTGTTGTCCTTGCGCACCATCACAATGAGACCGGACTTATAATAGGGCTCGCTGAACTTGACGCTTTTCGCCCGCTCCGGCGTGATGGTCATGCCTGCTGCCGCAACGTCAATATTGCCGGCGTTCAATGCCGGAATCAAGCCGTCAAAGCCCATGCTGACAATTTCCACCTTCATGTTAAGCTGCTTGCCAAGAGCTCGGGCAAGGTCCATGTCAAAACCCGTATACTCCTTGCTGCCTTCCTTTTGGAATTCAAAAGGTGCAAACGTCGGTTCCGTACCGACACGCAAAACTTTTTGTTCCACCTTTTTTTCTCCGCCGCAGCCGCCAAGCAGCAGACCGAGAGCAAAAATCAAAGTAAGCATTGCCAGAAATCTTTTTTTCATTTACCTTCCCCCTAATTGTATTGTCTTTGATAATTATACAACCAAAAAGGAGGTAAGCGCAATGTTTTTAACAGTTACAACAGTTTTCGGAAGCATCTCCAAACATCCGTTATTGTTTTGGCATTTCGCCGAACCATTTCCTGTAAAGTTTGTCATATTCTCCGTTCTTTTTCAATTCATCAAGAGCCTTGTCAACTTCCTTGGCCAGGGCAGGATTGCTTTTAGCGACAGCAATGCCGTAATCTTCGGATGTCAGAGTCTTGCCGACGATTTTTGCGTACTCTTTTCCACCCTGCTCGAGGAAGTAAGCTTCTACCGGCAGGTCACCGATTACTGCGTCTACCGCTTTGTTCTTTATCTCCAAACAGGCTTCGCCGTTGGTATTGAACGAAGTTATCTTAGCGCCTTCGATTTTTTCGGCCTCCATGGCGCCGGTTGTGCCGATCTGTACGGCAATCTTCTTGCCTTTTAAATCAGCCGCTTCCTTAACCGTGTTGTTGTCCTTATGAACAACAATGGCAAGACCGGATTTATAGTACGGCTTGGAAAAAATTACTTTTTTTGCCCGTTCTTCCGTAATTGTCATGCCGGCTATAGCAACATCGATGTTTTTCGCCTCAAGGGCCGGAATCAAGGCGTCGAAGCCCATGCCGCGAATAGTACACTTCTCATACCCCATTCTTTTAGCAATTGCCGCAATAAGGTCCATGTCAAAGCCAACGTATTCCTTCGAGTTTTCCTTTTGGAACTCGAACGGTGCAAAGGCCGGCTCAGTTCCGACAACCAATTCCTTCTTATCTTTCCCGTCTTTCCCGCCGCCGCAGCCTGCAGTCAGAAGTGCGAGCATAAACAGGCATAAGCAAAGTGTTTGCAACGTTTTTTTCATAAAACAACCCCCTTGATTTTATACTTAAAGCTTAAACTTCTATTTATTATAAGTTATCATACAAAAAAAACAATACCCTGGGGATGTATACATCCCCAGGGTATCCGAACCTACCGGCCTCAAAAGAAAACAACTCAGCTGACCTGGTTTTCGCCCCCACACTCGCCTGCGGGAGGTTTCGCTCTTAAGCTCCAGCGCTCCCCACTACTACCCCTCTCGTTTTTAACGGCAGGACTTACACCTAAGCTGCACCGTGCTCACAATACCTTGATTGCTTACGTGGATCGTTTTGCCTGCAACTGGCATCGATTTTCAACCACAGACCTGAGTTGTGTTCCTGATTAATTATAATTTTTTCCAACCAAAAATGCAAACCTGACTCGATAGATTGCGGCACGTCAATTTATGCTTCTCGTGAAAAGTCTGAAAGTATTTAAAAAACATTATTTTTCTGATGGTTATTTCCGGTATTTCTGTAGTATACTGTATTTGGTTACTTTATTTGACATGATTTTAAGGACGGATGAACATGCTTACAATCCCGCAGTTCTTTGAATTTCCTAATGACGGCAAAACAAAGGAACTATGCAATTTTTTCCTATCCATGCTTGAACAAAAAAATAAAGCACTTTATCTGCACAGCCAACAGGTTGGAAATTACTCCGTCAGCATCAGCGCCAAGATGGGCCTGCCTTTCGATGAAGTCGCCTGTATAAAAACAGCTGCCCTGCTTCATGACATCGGCCATCTGGGAGTGCCTAACACGATTTTAAGCAAATATCCCTATCTCAGCACTCGTGAATACTCCACCTACAGAAATCACTGCCTCGCCGGAGCGAGCATGCTGGAAAACATGTCGGAGTTTTCCCATATAATGAAAATTATCCTTGCGCATCATGAAAACTGGGACGGCACCGGTTATCCCAAAAGACTCAAAGGCGTAAACATTCCCCTCGGGGCGCGAATTATTTCGGTTGCCAACCACTATGACCGCATTATCAATCCTTGCACCGAGCACTGGCAAAAATCCCATGCGGCGGCAACAAGGGAACTGCAAGACAAAGCCGGTCTTAATTTTGATCCTGACGTAGTCAGTGCCTTCTTGAAATCCGTAGTATCGGCAAAAAAATAAACGTCTGTTTTCGCAAAGAAAACAGACGTTTATTTTTTATGAATCGCCGCCTCCGGCAAAGGCCAGTGCCCAAACATGCTTGACACCGCCTGCTCGCAGGATTTGCGCAGCCTCTTCCATTGTCGCTCCGGATGTAAAGATGTCATCGACAAGAAGTACGTTAGCCGTCCCCACCTCACCCGTAACCCTGAAACAGTCCTTGACATTTGCGCGACGTTCGTGCCGCCCAAGCCCATACTGCGGCTTTGTATGCCGCACCCGTGACAAGGCAGAGCGCCAATAAAAGTGCTTCGCCAAGGCCCAATCATGAAAAATGCCTGAAGGCAGTTCATACCCCCTGTGTCTCGCACGTTCGGGATCTGTCGGCACAGGCACGACGGTTGTTGCCTGCGAAAACATTGGGAGGCCTGCAATAAGGCCTTCTCTCTCGAGATGCTGCACTTCTTCAGCCATACATCCAACAAAACCTCTCCTGCCGTGAAACTTTGCTCCCTGCAAAACACGCCTGACGGCTCCTTCATAGCGGAAAAGCAAAAGTACGCCCTCAAGGTCCGGGCAATCGCAGCCTGCCGCATCTAACAAGCGAACGTCTCTCAGTTTCTTCTCACACGGACTGCACCATAAGCCGCTTTCAATTTTCTTCCCGCAGGAAAAACAAACCTGCGGGAAGAAAATATCTTTCAATATCCTCCAAACCGACTGCATCAGTTTTCGCCTCTCAAATTGCTAAAACAGATTGACCTCGTCCTGCATTCTTTCAGCTAAAAGAGTATATCTTCTCCTAATGTCGTCCCTGTCGACGGCCGTATTGACTGCGGCCCTGCTGCCAACAAGGATTACCCTTTCCTTCGCCCTCGTTACACCGGTGTAAAGCAGATTTCTCTGAAGCAGGATATAGTGGCTGCGCACAAGGGGAATGATGACGGAGTTATATTCGCTGCCCTGGGATTTGTGGACGCTCATTGCATAGGAAAGCTGCAGCTCGTCCAGTTCGCTTTGTTCATAAACAACGCTTTCACCCTCGGGCCTTTCGGGAAACATTACTCTGACGCTTCGCCCGCTGATCTCCGTAATCTTGCCTATGTCACCGTTAAAAACATCCTTTTCGTAATTGTTCCTTGTCTGCATTACTTTGTCATCCCTCCTCAATAAGCCCGTAGGTGTCATTATTTCGGCCTTGCCTGCGGCGGGGGGGTTCATTCTTTCCTGCAGGAGCTTGTTCAGATTTGCTACACCGCAAGCATTCTTATGCATCGGCGACAGCGCCTGCACTTCTTCCCAGCCTTTTATCGCGGCAATCTCCGCATACCTCTTAACGATAACGAGGGCAGCTGCTTCCTCGTCCTCAACTTCCTCAAAGGAAAAATCGCTTGCCGGTTCGCATTGCGGCGCCTTACCCTTGTTAATCAGATGGGCGTTTGTTACAATCGGGCTTTTTGCCGCCTGCCTGAAAATGCTTTCCAACCGAACTACCGGCATCATTTTACTGCGTAAAATATCTTTCAGCACTGTTCCAGGTCCTACGGAAGGAAGCTGGTCAACATCTCCCACAAGAATCAGTCGGCAGCCGACAGGCACTGCTTTCAGCAGGTTATGGGCAAGGACTATGTCCAGCATGGAAGCCTCGTCAACAATTATCGCATCTGCTTCCAAAGGATTATCGCTGTTGCGTCCAAAAAAATAGCCTTCTCCGTTCGGCGCGTACTCGAGCAAGCGATGAACCGTTGCCGCAGGATGACCGGCAGATTCCGCCAGCCTCCTGGCCGCCCTGCCGGTCGGTGCAGCCAGCATTATTTTACAGCCGGCCTTTTCCAACACGGCAAGGATGTTTTTGACAACCGTGGTCTTGCCCGTACCCGGCCCGCCGGTCAGAACGAAGACGCCATGCTCCAGTGACGCCTTGACGGCTTCTGCCTGTGCCTCAGCAAGCTTTAAGCCTGTTTCCTTTTCCCACTCTTCTATTACTTCCTCATAATTTACCTGCCACAGGCTGTTAACTTTGTCGCGCAAAAAAATAAGCCGGCGGGCCACACCTGTTTCGGCCCTGTAAAGATACTCGGGATAAACGAGGCGTCCCTGTCCGTATTCTTCAGTTCGCAATAAATCTTCTGCAATCAGCCTGTTAAAAGTCTCGTAAACGATTTCTGACGATATCTGCAGTAAATTGGCGGTCTCTCTGAGCAGCAGTTCCTCGGGCAGATACGTGTGGCCGCCGGCCGAGGCTTGGACGAGGGCAAACTCCAGCCCGGCCTTTATCCTTTCGGGATTATCAGCCTCCAGCCCCAGCATTGCTGCGAGCCTGTCTGCCGTGCGAAAGCCGATGCCAACGACGTCGGCAGCGAGGCGGTAAGGGTTTTCAGCTATTACCGACAAAGCCGCCGCGCCGTAGGCGGCCTTTATCTTCGGTGCATAGTTTGCGCTTAAGCCATTTTCTTCGAGAAAAAGCATCAATTCTTTCAGGTCTGACAGTTCCGCAAAAGAAGCGGCTATCACTTCAGCCTTTTTTGCGCCTATGCCTTCCACTTCTTTCAGTCTCTCCGGCTTTTCCCCTAAAACCTGCATTGTAGCCTCGCCAAAATATTCAACTATTCTGGCGGCAGTTGCCTTGCCGATTCCCCGGACGGCTCCGGAAGCAAGAAACCTCTCCATGCCGCTGACTGAGGAAGGAGGTACGCTTTGGCATACCAGCGCCTGCAGCTGGCGTCCGAATTTAGGATGCTCAACCCAGTCGCCCCTGATTTTTACCTGTTCGCCGGGAAAAGGCGCAAACCCCTTGTACACAACCGAAATTTTTTCCTTGCGCAGACCACGCCCGCGAAAAACGGAAAATTTTCCGTCATCTGACTGAAAGACCACGCTTTCAATCGTTAATTCCAATTCTTCCATTTCTTCACCGCCGTTAACTGACCTATGCCCTCAATTATACCACATTCCGAGGACATTTTGACATTCCTCCCTCGATACGCTATAATAGAGCGATACTCGGATATACGATATTTTAGGAGGAAGCTTCCTATGGATTTTAAAGGCAAACAAATCGCAATTGACATGTATAATTGTCTTGAAGAAATAATCTCTGACAACAAGAAAGTTGAAGAACTTTTGCAAAAAGCTGCAGAAGTCTATAAAATCGGCGCTTATTCCGTCTGCTACAACATAGATGAAAACGGCGAATATTCCTTCAGTGTTCCCTGCAAACGGGGACATATGAATCTCCACGTTTATCCTGCCCTTGGCTTTGCGGCTATTGATATCTTTACCTGCAAGGATGACGCGGAACCAGAAAATTTGGCTGCCTTTCTGAAAAAGACTTTCTCGCCTGACAAGAGCAAAATCACCTTCCTGCAGCGCGGCGATTTCGGTTCGCAAAGCGACATGAAGCCGAGGCGCAGGTCACAGATCAAAACCATGCACCGGGCCAAAAGCGCGGGCAATCAACTGCTGAAGATCGTAATGAAGCCAAAGTCAGATTGATTGCGAATAATTTTAATGCTCAAGGGAGGGGCCAATGAAATATTTGTTATGGGACATAGACGGCACACTTCTGCTTTCGGCCCGTGCAGGCATAGACGCTCTCAGAGAGGCGATCAGGCTTCGCTATGACTGCAATGACTTTGAATTTTCCCACGAACTGGCAGGGTGCACTGATTCGCACATTGTCAAGAAGGCCATAACCGATTTGAAAGGTTCCTGCAAATCTTCCGATGCTGCCGGACTGATGATTCTTTACCACCGACTGCTGCCGGATTTCTTAAAGTCTCATCCCGGCTATCTGCTTCCGAATGTTCAGAACGTGCTTTCTTACTTGAAGGACAATGACACCGGTTACCGCTCTGCCTTGCTGACCGGGAACGCCGGAAGGGCAGCACGCATGAAACTCTCACATTACGGCATTGAAGCTTTCTTCGATTACAGTATTAGCGCCTTTGGCGAATTAAGCGAAAACAGAAGCGTTCTGGCTGAAGCCGTGTTTCAAAAACTTTACGTGCAAAATCCGGCAATCCGGGCCGAAGAGATTACCATCATCGGCGACACACCGCACGATATAAGATGCGCCGAGGCCATCGGCGCGCGCTCATTAATTATTTTGGCCGGCTCCTCTTATAATGAGGAGGAACTCAGGAAATACAACCCCTGGAAAATCCTGCCCCGGCTGCCTGACGATTCAAATGATTTCCTCAGCGAGCTGTCTCAATAGGAGGAAAAATGAAAAAGAAAATTTTACTGCTTACTTTTCTTTTCTGTCTCAATCAAATAACTGTCTCAGCCTACAGCCAATCTGACCTTGACCGGCTGCTGTCTACCGGCAGCTGCCCTAATGGTGACCTTACGGGTGCTCAGCTAAAAAAGGCCGACTTGACAAATGCCAATTTAACCGGTGCAGACCTGAGTTTTGCCGACCTCGAAGGAGCCGTCCTTGAGGCGGCCTCCCTTGAAGGTGCTAAATTGCGCAAGGCCAACCTGAAAAACGCCTATGCGGGGAAAGCCCGCCTTACAGGCGCGGACTTATCCCTCGCCAACCTGCGCGGGGCAGCATTTTCGCGTGCTGATTTTTCGCGGTCAAAGGCCTTTCGCACCAATTTCAGCAGAGCTGCTCTTGATTTCGCTTCTTTTCGTTTTGCAGCCCTCCAGGAAGCCACGTTTGATAATGTCAACGGCTATTTTGCCGATTTCGGCAATGCTAATTTGGCAAACTCCTGGTTATACGGCGCCAATCTGAGGCAGGCCGACTTTACGGAGGCAAACCTTTATAATGCGAAAATGCAAAATTCCGACCTTGCCGAGGCTAATTTATCCAGGACAAACCTGACGCATGCTCTCTTGCGCAACGCCGACCTGAGCAGGGCCAATCTTAACGGTGCGGTGCTTGACAACACAAACATTGCGGGTGCAAATACGGACGAAACCCGCTTCGGCAATGCCCTGATTGAAAACCTGAAAAAATAAATACCAATTCAAAAGACCGCCACTTCAAAGTGGCGGTCTTTTAACTTGAGTTAATGATGAAAAAGCCTGAGGCCGGTAAAAGCCATCGCAATATTATATTTGTCGCAGACCTCAATCACGTTGTCGTCGCGAATCGAACCTCCGGCCTGTGCTATGTACTCGACTCCGCTGCGGCGGGCCCTTTCTATATTGTCACCAAACGGGAAGAATGCGTCGGAGCCCAGGGCAACTCCCTTAAGCGTGCTCAGCCATTCCTTCTTCTCTGCTTTTGTTAAAGGGGCGGGTTTTTCCGTAAAGAACTGTTCCCAGACGCCGTCAGCCAAGACGTCCATATCATCCTCGGAAATGTAGACATCAATCGTATTGTCCCTGTCCGGGCGGCTAATGCTTTCCTTGAAGGGCAGGGAAAGGACGCAGGGATGCTGGCGCAGATACCAATTGTCGGCCTTATTGCCGGCCAGGCGCGTGCAGTGGACACGTGACTGCTGGCCGGCGCCGATGCCGATTGCCTGCCCGTCCTTAACGTAGCAAACCGAGTTTGACTGTGTATATTTCAAAGTTATCAGGGCGATTAACAAGTCGCGCCGCGCCTCTTCCGGAATTTCCTTATTGGCTGTAGGTCTAACCTTAAGCAATTCGGCAGTAATCGCGGCCTCGTTTCTTCCTTGCTCAAAGGTTATACCGAAGACCTCCTTGCTTTCGAGTGTTGGCGGCTTATAGCCCTCGTCAATCTTTATCACGTTGTAGGTACCCTTGCGTTTTGTCTTCAAAATCGACAAAGCTTCTTCCGTATAACCGGGTGCAATGACTCCGTCCGATACTTCCCTTGCCAACATCCCGGCCGTCTGTTCGTCACAGATATCGGACAGTGCTACAAAGTCTCCATAGGAGGACATCCTGTCCGCACCTCGCGCTCTTGCGTAAGCACTTGCCAATGGCGATAACTTCAGGTCATCCACGTAATAGATTTTCTTGAGCACTTCCGTCCGCGGCAGCCCGACTGCCGCCCCGGCAGGGCTTACATGCTTGAAGGACGCTGCTGCGGGCAGGCCCGTCGCCTCCTTGAGCTCTTTGACAAGCTGCCAGCTGTTCAAGGCATCGAGAAAATTTATATATCCCGGCCTGCCGTTTAAAACCTCCAAGGGGAGGCTGCTTCCGTCGCGCATATAAATGCGGGAAGGATCCTGATTGGGATTGCAGCCATATTTGAGTTTCAGCTCGTTCATAAGTCTTCCTCCTTTTTCCTATAAAAAAAACCGCCAATCCAGGCGCTTTTTGCCCAGACGGTCGGCTCATACCGGTCATACTCCATGTGGTTATCCACTTCCGTCAGTTATATGACCTCTTTACAACCGATTATACCTTCCGTCCCCGCCTTTGTCAATCTGTGGCTTCCGAAGCCGCTTCTGCGAATGTTGCTTTCCGTGTTAGAATAAGCGTAGCAAGAATAAAGGAGCTGTTATTATGCCTCTCTGTTATGTCTGCCCGCACCGCTGCGGGGTTGATCGTCCTCTGACAATGTCTTCCGAAGGTTCTTTCGGTTCCTGCGGCTGTGGCTTGCAGCCGATTGTAGCCCGTGCCGGTCTTCATTATTGGGAGGAGCCGTGCATAAGCGGGGCAAGGGGTTCCGGTGCGGTGTTTTTCAGCGGCTGCAGCCTTCACTGTGTTTTTTGCCAAAACTATCAAATAAGCCGTGAAGGCTTCGGCAAGGAAGTTACGCTCGCGCGCCTCAAGGAAATCTACGCGGAGCTCATCGCCCAGGGTGCACATAATATAAACCTTGTCACCCCTACCCATTTTGCCGAAACAATCCGCTTAAGCCTCGAGGAGAGGCTGCCCGTGCCCGTTATCTATAACACAAGCGGTTTTGAAACCTTAGACACTCTGCGCAAATTTAAAGGAAAAATTCAGGTATACCTGCCCGACTTCAAGTATGCCGATGACAGGGCGGCCATAAAATTCAGCAACGCTCCCGACTATTTTCGTGTCGCTTCTGCCGCAATCAGGGAAATGTATAGACAAACAGGCGATTATGAACTTGACAGCGACGGCCTTGCACAAAAAGGCGTTATAATACGTCATTTGCTGCTTCCTGGCCAAGTCGACAACGCTAAGCGCGTCATCGATTGGGTCGCAGCAAACTTCAAGCCGGGCCAGATCCTTTTCAGCCTTATGCGCCAGTACGTCCCTTGCGGCCAGGCCGCTTTATACCCTGAAATCAACAGAACGGTAACAAATGCCGAATATATGGAGGTAGAACGTTACCTTTTTGCGTCCGGAATCGAAGACGGCTTTCTGCAGGAAAGAATGTCCGCAAGCAAAACCTTCATACCTGTCTTTGACGCCAGCGGCGTCTAAAAAACAACCCTCGTGCAAAGCTCCGCACGAGGGTTTAGACTTTCATTCGACTGTTACGGACTTGGCCAGGTTTCTCGGCTTATCGACGTCGCAGCCTCTTGTCAGTGCCGCATAATAAGCAAGCAATTGCAAAGGAAGAACAGAAAGCAGCGGCGTCAGATATTTTTCAGCGCGCGGTATGAAAATAACATGGTCCGCATATTTTGCGATGTTGCTGTCGCCTTCCTGCGCGATAGCGATGACAACGGCGTCTCTCGCCTTAACCTCCTGCAGGTTGCTGATGGTCTTATCATAAACATCGTTCTGTGTAGCCAAAACGATTACGGGGACGCCTTCGACAATCAGGGCCAGTGTCCCGTGCTTTAGCTCTCCGGCAGCATATGCTTCCGCATGGATGTATGATATCTCCTTCATTTTCAAGGCGCCTTCCAAAGCCACGGCGTAGTCTAGTGAACGGCCGAGATAGAATACATCCTCACTGTTGCCGTACTGAGTGGCAAAAACCTTCAGCTGCTCGACATTTTCCAGAAGTTGATGAATCTGCTCGGGAACCTGCTTGATTGCCGTGACCAGCTCCCGCGTCCTGTCATCGTTAAGATTGCCCTTGATTTGTCCGACGTAAACGGCCAGCATCAGCATCAGCAAAAGCTGGGTAGTATAAGCTTTGGTGGAGGCCACGGCTATTTCCGGTCCGGCGTGGGTATAGGCAACCTGGTCTGCCTCGCGTGCGACTGACGAACCAACCACGTTCGTTATTGCAAGCGTGCGGGATCCAAGCCTCCTGGCTTCCTTCAAGGCTGCGAGTGTATCGCTCGTCTCTCCGGACTGACTGATGATGATAGTCAGGCAGCTGCTGTCAATTATAGGATTACGGTACCGGAACTCGCTCGCAATGTCTACTTCGACCGGTACGCGGGCAAGCTGTTCAAGATAGTACTTGCCTACCATTCCGGCATGGTAAGCAGTCCCGCAGCCGATGATGAAAATCTTACTGATATCGGCAAAGTCTTCCTTCGTCCAGTTCAATTCCTCAAAATCAATCCGTGAACCGTCATGGGCAACCCTGCCGGTCATAGTATCACGCATCGCCTTAGGCTGCTCGTAAATCTCTTTCAGCATGAAGTGCTCGAAGCCGCCCTTCTCCGCAGCTTCCGCATTCCAATTAACTTCAAAAACCTTTTTGCTGATTGGAGTTCCCTTGATATCCTGTACCCAGACTGCATCTTTCGTTACGGTCGCTATCTCTCCGTCGTTCATGATAAAGGTTCTGCGCGTTTTCGCAATAATCGCAGGTATGTCTGACGCGATGAAGTTTTCTCCGGTGCCGAGACCGATGACAAGCGGATTGTCTTTTTTCGTGCAAATGAGTTTATCCGGCTCCTTGGCGCATAAGAACACCAGAGAATAAGAGCCCTCAATCATTCCCAGCACCTTCTTGACCGTTTCCTCAAAATCGCCATTATAATTTACCGCCATCAAATGGGCAACTACTTCCGAGTCTGTTTCCGAAAGAAAAACATGGTTTTTTGCCAGCAATTCTTCCTTGAGGCTCATATAGTTTTCGATAATCCCGTTGTGCACAACGACAAACTCTCCCGAGCTGTCTGCGTGCGGATGAGCGTTTCTGTCAGACGGGCGTCCGTGCGTAGCCCACCTGGTGTGACCTATGCCCATGGTACCGGCGGGCATATTGCCGGAAAGCTTTTGCCGCAGGGCTTCAAGCCTTCCCACGCATTTTTCCACCCTGATTCTGCCTTTCTCAAAAACCGCGATGCCCGCGGAGTCATAACCGCGGTACTCGAGTTTGCTCATTCCATCCAATAAAAAAGGGGCTGCTTGTTTGTCCCCGATATAACCGACTATCCCACACATGTGAGCGTCCTCCTTAAAATGTTTTGCCGTTTCTGCCACAGAATATTTGTTTTCCCCGTCACCGGCGGAAGTTTGTTATCTGCTTGCGGTTGCAGCCAACCGAGAGGTATCCGCTGACTATTCGATAAACCTCTTCCTCGTCTGCCACAGTATTCCCGTCTGCGGCACATGCGCTTTAATCAATCAACCTTCTTCTCGTTGTGCCTCCCTATCACACACATAGTGCCGCAAGGATGGCTTTCCCCGCGGCACGGCTCAATGACTTCGTTAATCATACTATAAACCTTGCCGCAGGTCAAGGCATGCCTATGCACTGCGGCGGTGACCGCCCATATCTGCTGTTTAAGCAAGTTCTCTCGTCACAACTGCGGCGATGCCGGCAGCAATGCTTTCAAGCTGTGCCTGATCCGGCCCTTCGGCCATGATGCGGATCAACGGTTCCGTTCCCGATGCCCGTACCAGAATTTGGCCATTTTCACCGAGAACGTTTTCATAATGCCTGATGATTTCGTTGATTTTCTCCTTCTCTTCCCAGCCCGCTTTGTCCGCTACCCGCACATTCAGCAATATCTGAGGATACTTCTTCATCAGGGAGCCTAATTCGGAAAGAGGCTTGTTGTTCCTGACCATTGCTCCAAGCAAGCGGACGGCCGTCAGCATACCATCACCCGTTTTCGAATATTCGGCGAAAATAATGTGCCCCGACTGCTCGCCGCCTAACTGGTAGCCTTTACTAACCATCTCCTCGAGGACGTATCTGTCCCCGACCTTGGTCTTGACGCAGCTGCCGCCATTTTCCTTCATCGCCTGGTGTAAACCGACGTTGCTCATCACAGTGGTCACAAGCACGTTTTGATGAAGTTTGTTCCTGCTCATTAATTCCAGCGCGCAAATCAGCATGATCTGATCGCCGTCAAGAACATTGCCCAGTTCGTCTATTGCAAGACAGCGGTCCGCATCGCCGTCATTAGCGATACCGCAGGAAGCCGAGCACTCACGGACCTTGGCCTGCAAAGCTTCCAGATGCGTCGAGCCGCAGCCGTTATTGATGTTGATTCCGTTCGGCTCGTTGCAGATCGTGATTACCTCTGCCCCGAGCCGCCTTAAAATCTCGGGGCCGATTTCACTGCTGGCACCGTTGGCGCAGTCAATAACAACCTTGAGGCCGCTGAGCTCCGTATCGGCACATCTGACGACATGTTGTATGTACAACTCGGCGAGATCGCTCTCAATGATCACCCGTCCGACTGATGAGCCGACAGGAGCCTTGCCGTAATCAATCGGAGCGGCCACAATATTCTCTATTTCATCCTCGACCGCGTCCGGCAGCTTATGGCCTGTTCTGGAAAAAAACTTAATGCCGTTATCTTCAAAGGGATTGTGCGACGCCGAGATAACTACCCCTGCATTCGCCTCCAGCACGGCAGTTAGAAAAGAAACGGCCGGAGTCGAGATCACACCTAAAAGATGGGCCTGACCTCCTGCCGAACAAATTCCCGCAGCCAAAGCCGATTCAAGCATTGACCCTGAAAGTCTTGTATCCCTGCCGATGATGATTTTGGGCGCAGCTGTTTCCCTGCCAAAATATTCCGCTGCCGCCCTGCCCAGTCTGTAGGCAAGCTCCGGAGTCAATTCGGCGTTTGCCACACCCCTGACTCCGTC
>JAAYIB010000128.1 GCA_012744295.1 Acholeplasmataceae bacterium | reverse complement strand
GCCCTGGAACGACGCTTGCGCTTGCATTTCCGCCCTCAACACGCCATCCTATGCCTCAACCCACACACCGAAGACAGCTACCCCCGCCAGCCAGCGGCCAGCGTTGCGCTGGCCGCTGGCTGGCGGGTTACATATTCCGTTGTGTGATTTACCTTATTTTGACATAACTTCAAGCAGTTCCTTGCGGGTTTTACGATAGAGTGTTATGTCAGTTGTATAGTCAGAGAAGCCTCTAACAATTTTACGAATTATTTCCTCTGCTTTTTCTTTGTTGGCAGCAAAGAGGTCTTCAAGGAGTTCCCAGTCTTCAAAGCCCTGGCGCATTGCTTCAAAGCGCGCACTTGACCATGGCCCTTTATCTCCGGGATAAATGATATGAGTATCTCCCGCTGGCAATGAGTTGGGACCGCCTTTATAGTTGTCTATTACACTCATCTGAAATGGGTCTTGCCAATCGCGGTAGGCATTGAGAGCCCAATGGAGAAATCCGTCTAAACGGTAGAGTGCGCCTCCCCACGGCAGGAGCAGTGGGCGCAAGAGCTCATGATCCAGGCAGCGGTTCATAAATTTGCCGCAGGGGAAGCAGCAAACATAGAACCAAACACCGTCACCCCGCACATTTTTTGCGGTGTCATAGGCTGCCTTTTCCTGTTCATATTCATGAACGAGAGGGCACCAGTTGTCAACGCTTCCTACCAAGCATGTGTTTTGGGTGGCATCTAGTTGTGGGATTCCCGGCATATATCGGTGAACTATGCCGGAGAAGATGCGGTAGTCTGAGGCATTGGCGCTTGTCGGTTCGTCTGCGATATGCTGTATCCAGCGATCTTCCCAACCATTTTTATGGATTGCGTCCATCAGTTGGCGGCAGATCTGGGCGATGACATTGCAACCTTCCGGAGAGGTTGCAAGTTCACGGATGATTCCGGTCGAGTAGGTCGGGCTGTCCCACTTGCCTGTTGTTGTGCCGCCAAAGTGTCCGCCTTCAATATAGTAAAGCCCGGCGTCTGTAAAGATTTTAACGAGGCGTTCAAGGCGCTCAAGATTCAGCTTTGGCTTCCCATCTTCAACTGAAAAGATAATTCCAAGTGGGATGAGGAATGTGTTCTGGCGACCATGTGCCATCATTTTTGCATATTCGCCGATCATGGCAAAATGCTCATCGCTCCAGGGTTCGAGATTGTGGCGCGAGGCTATGAGGTCATAGCGGATCCAGTTAGTGTATTTGCGGCAGCCCTTTCCAGCCGGTCTAAGCTTAACATTGTGAATAACCACATTGAAGGTGAGATTTACAGTTTCTTCGCCTTGCTTTACGGTAATTGAAATTTTTTTAAGAGGGGTGGTGCGACCTTCTGGTATTTTTATGCTGAAGCGAAATGCGTTCGCGCCTTCTCTTGGCTTGAAAACTCCAAAAGGTACCGGCTCAAGAGCCTCGAAGACTCTGAACGGCGCCCGCCTTGTGACATATTCGTTTATTTCACCTTCTTTTTCTGTGAAGCCTCTGATGCCGGTGTTTTTTTCGACTGGAACATCATGATAGCGATAGAGAAGCCCTTCGTTCGCATCTGTTGTAATTGAAAAGGTTTCGTTGCCGGTTTCGGTAATCAGGAGATTGACATCGGCAATGCCGCCGAGCGGAACATCGCATTCGTAGGTTGTCACTGGGGTGGTTTGATTTTCAGAATCGGTATAGATCCAATCAAGAGAGTCCACGAAGGATGTTTTCATTGTTTACTCCTTTTTGCTTTTATAGATCGTTTTTCCAAAGTTCGATAACTTTTTTAAAGGCATTGAGGCGGCTTAGGTTTGCCGTCCCGTCAGCATTAATTGTGGGGCAAATCCATCCGCCTTCTTCAAATTCATTCCATGCAAAGGTGAGGATGTGACCTGTGGATGCAATATCTTTATTTGCCTTAATCCATTCGGCAAGTTGCTTGGCACCCTCAAGGAGCTCGCTTTCATTTGGCGTTGGAGCGTAAATTTTTTCCGGATATTTGCCCCATGGAACGGGATTTACGATTCGTGGCGATGGATCCCATCCCGTCGAAAAATGCGGAATCAGCGATATCCCGTATTTTTTCCGGTCTTCATTTGCATTGATGAGAATTTTGACATGGTCGGCAAAGGCTGCCGTGTCTTCACCTCTGCCTGAATATGACGACGCGGCATCTGCAAGCGAGTAGTCGCCTTCGCTGTTGTCGACCCAGTTGTCAAGAAAGGTGATATACGGGTCTGCCGCACCTTTTTCGGCAAAACGCCTCCGCAAATCCTTGATGTAGTTTTTGTCGTATCCGCCGAGTAGGAATATTGCGGGTCTGCCCTCGATTTTCTGGTAGAAATCTTCCTTGGCGGCATCTATTAGTTTAGCGTAATCTTCATCAAGCCATGGATGGCTCATGACGATTATCGCGCATAACTTGAGTTTGTCCGCAAGGCGGCTCTTCATGTGAAGAGTGCGGGCATAGTTAAGCTCGGGAAGCTTTCCTTCATAGCCTGGCAGGGATTTGTCGCTGCCGTACCAACAATAGGCAAAGTAATCAATCCCTGCGTCAATAGCGTACCGAAGCTCTCTATCATACTCCTCTTGAGTACGATAGTGGTAGTCAATACGGTTGTCGCCGATTACATCCGCATAGTATGGCGTCGCGTTTCTGAAGCGATTGGGCGACAGCGATTTCGTCGCATGAAAACCAAAAAATGTTTCGGATGGCAGCGAGCAATCCCAATTGATCACGCCTATGGTCGGGGGAGTCATGTCAAGTCACGGGCTATTCGGATTTGATCTCGGTAGCAACAAACTCAACCTTGATGTCTTTGTAGTTTGATATTGTCACTGCGCCGAGTGTGTACTTCTCTACATTTTCCTTGCCGTAGTTTGTCCGCGATGAGCATAGGACGGGGCATGGATAGCCATATGAGTCGTGGGCCTCGCCGGGTTTTTCAAAAAAGCAGGTGTGAAGATGGCCGGAAAGCCAAAGGTCGGCATTGAGCTTCTTCAGCTTTTTGCACCAGCGCCGGAAGAGCTCTTGCTC
>JAAYIB010000127.1 GCA_012744295.1 Acholeplasmataceae bacterium | reverse complement strand
GTCTGTGCACGGCGATATATTTGGGTTACAACATGGTTTCGATGGAGGCTTCCACGCATTGGAGGCATGAGCAGGTCGTAGTCCACGGGGGCGACACGCTGTGGGCGATTGCCGGACGCTGGGCTGAGAACGGCGAAGACGTGCGCGCGGTCATCCACCGCATCGTTGACGCGAACAAGCTGGGCGCCAACGCCCCGCTGCTGCCGGGACAGCGCCTGATAGTGCCTGTGCGGGCGGGCGGCGAATACCTGGCCCAAAAGTAAAAAACCTCCGCAGGGTGACAATGATTGCGGAATACAGCCTCTTGTTGTAGAATTATGATACTATGACGAGCGGCTGTTTGTTTTTGTCCGCAAAGGATTGTGATAAAAATGTCTGAATTTGCGCAATTTAATGTTTACAGGCCTATGATTGGGGAAATAGACCGCGAGGAAACAAAGCGATATGCCGGGCTGAAAAGCGGCGCTGACTTTCCTGCGGAAATCGTCGAACAGGCCTGCGGTAAGATTATGCTCCTCAAAGCTCCGGCAGCAGTCTGGAGTGTTTATGCTTACGAACCGGCGGGGGCAATAATCAAAGCTGCCGAGCCGTATGTGCTGCCCGGCCGTTCCCTGCCCCGTCATCTCGGCACGTCAAGCCGGGTGGTCTTTCTGGCGGCAACGGTCGGGGCGGCAGCGGAGGCTGCCGTTACGGAGGCTTTTGATCGCGGGGAATACGCCCTCGCCTTGCTGCTTGACGCGGCGGCAACGGCGGCCGTCGAGCAAACGGCCGATGCCCTGGGAAAATTGATGTCAGCCCGCTTTGCCGGACAGGGGCTGCAAATGACAAAAAGGTTCAGCCCGGGTTACGGGGATTGGCCTCTGACAGAACAAAAAGCCGCCTGCAGTTTGTCCGGAGCGGCGAAAATAGGCATAGGGCTAAACGAGTCCATGATGCTGACGCCGAGAAAAAGCATTACCGCCGTTATCGGCCTCGGCTGCGGCGAGGTGGCCTTGACCGGGCAGAGCTGCGCGGAATGCTTGCTGACAGGATGTCTCTTGAGAAGGGAAGGAACGAAATGATAAAAATTTTTGAGGGGGCAATCGGCACGACTTTGCAGAGGCTTGGACTTGCGGACAAGCCTTGCCCTGAATATGCTTCGGTCACGGCGGCGGAGGCTGTCACGGAAATCCATAGAAGTTATGCGGCCGCAGGCGCCGACATGCTCGAGTGCAATACCTTTGGCGCCAATCCTTTGAAGCTTGCCGATTTCGGCCTCGCGGGGGAGACGGAAAAAATCAACGAGGCAGGCGTGCGGGCCGCCAGGGCAGCGGCAACAGCCGGCATGCAAATAGTCGGCAACCTCGGCCCGAGCGGACGTTTGATTTCACCGATCGGAGACCTGAGCTTCGAGGAGGCCTGCGAGTCTTACGCGCGTCAGATCAGGGCGCTGGCGGCGGCAGGCGTGGACTGCCTGCTGTTTGAAACCATCATCGACATACAGGAAATGCGCGCGGGCGTTCTGGCCGCAAAGGCGGTGTGCAATCTGCCCGTTATCTGCCAACTGACCTATGAGGAGAACGGACGGACGGTGACAGGCACGGACCCGGCAACCGCGGCAGCGATTTTAGAACCCATGGGCATCGACGTCATCGGGATGAACTGCTCGCTCGGGCCGGCGCAGCTGCTGCCCCTTGTCGCGGCGCTCGCCGTGGCGACGACGCTGCCTGTCAGCGTTCAGCCTAATGCCGGTTTGCCCGTACTGAGGGAAGGCAGAACCGTTTTTCCGCTTTCGCCCGAAGAAATGGCGTCCTATGTGGAAAGGCTCGTGGCTGCAGGGGCAACGATCATCGGAGGCTGCTGCGGCACGACGCCAGCGCATATCAGGGCCATCAAGGAGGCGAGCGGCGGACTCGCCCCGTCACAGCGCAGACCTTTGCCTCGGGGTGTACGCCTTGCTTCCCGGACGCAGACGGTCTGGCTGGGAGCGGAACATCCGACTGTTCTGATCGGCGAAAGAATCAACCCGAGCGGCCGCAAGGCAATGGCGGCAGCAATCAAGGCAGGCGACCTCGCCATGGTCAAGCGCGAGGCGGTTGAGCAGGCACAGGCAGGCGCGCAGGTGCTTGACATCAACATGGGCGTGCCCGGCGTTGACCAAAGGCCTTTGATGAAGGAGGTCGTGGAAAATCTGGCTATGCTCGTTTCCACACCCTTTTCCATAGACAGTACCGAGCCCGAGGTTATCGAAGCAGGACTTCGGAATTTTCCGGGCAGAGCCTTGATTAACTCCGTCAGCGACAAGCCCGGCGTCAAGGAACGGATTTTTGCGCTGGCCAAAAAATACGGTGCCGCCGTATTGGTGCTGCCCCTTGAGGAAAAGGGGCTGCCGCGGACGGCCGCCGAAAGGATAGCCATAGCGCGGCGTCTCGTCAGGGAGGGCAAGGCGGCAGGCCTAAGCGACCATGACTTCATGCTGGACCCCTTGGTGCTGACTGCCGCGACTGACGGCAGCGCACCGCAGGAAACTCTTTCCACGCTCCGATGCTACCGCCGTGAATTCGGCTATCCGACGACGATGGGGCTGAGCAATGTTTCTTTCGGTCTGCCCGGCCGGGAGGACATCAATACTGCCTTTTACCTGATGGCGCTGGCCAGCGGTCTTGACGCGCCGATTATCAATCCCTGCTCGGAAAAAATCAGGACGATGACGGCGGCGGCCCGGGTCATTCTCGGCACAGACAGCCGGGGGCTTGCCTACAGCGGCAATTATGTGGAAAAGTCCGCGGAAACGGCGCAGCCACTCACAGCGGAAGGCGGTGACGTTCTGTCAGAGCTCTGCCGCGCGGTCATGCACGGCGAGAGGGAAAGGGCGGCAAGCCTTGCCCTGAAAGCCTTCGCCCAGGGACTGGAGCCGGGCGCCATAACGTCCGACGCTCTTATCAAGGCGATGCAGCTCGTCGGCGAGGACTTCGGGGCGGGCAGGAGCTTTCTGCCGCAGGTGCTCCTTTCGGCGGAAGCAATGAAAGGCGCTTTTGACGCCCTGCGTACCAAGATCAAGGCCGAAGACCTGCCTTACGCGGGCAAGGTGGTGCTCGCCACGGTGAAGGGTGATATTCATGACCTCGGCAAGAACATTGTCGGCGCACTCTTAAGCAACAGCGGCTTTGCCGTTGTCGATCTGGGCAAGGACGTTGCTCCGTCGGAAATTTTAACGGCAGTACAAAGAGAAAAACCCGACATAGTCGGCTTGTGCGCATTAATGACGACGACGCTCGGCAGCATGGAGGAAACCATTGCTCTCCTGCACAGGGAAGGCGCAGCCGCGGGCATCATGGTCGGCGGCGCTGTTTTGACAACGGACTATGCACGCGAAATCAATGCGGATTATTACGCGGCGAACGGCGTCGAGGCCGTTCGCCTTGCCCGTGCGGCGGTTAAGAGGGAGTAAGTTATAAATATAAGAAGCCTGCGCGTTAATATCGCGCAGGCTTCTTCTTCAATGAAGCTTTCAGTCGCCAATCAGCTTAATCTGATTGCGTTTGTTGATCAGGGTTTTGTAACCGAAATGCAGACTGCAGAAAGCCGCAAGGCAAACGGTCGTACAAATCGCTATCATGATGGCAATCTGGTACATAATTGCGGTTGTCGGCAAAGTGCCGGAAAGAATCTGGCCGGTCATCATGCCCGGGAGTGAAACTATGCCCATGCCGACCATGCCGTTCATCGTAGGCAGCAGCGCCGTTTCGAGGGCGTTATTGACATAAGGCAGCAGGATTTTATCCGGCGAGGCGCCAAGGTTCAGCAGAGAGTCGATTTTTGCCCTCTGGCTTTTCAGGCTGTCCGAAAAAGCCTTGAGTGCCAGCGTTACGCCGGTCATGGCGTTGCCGACAATCATGCCGGCGAGCGGAATCGTGTACTGTGGATTCGCGATGTTCTGACCGACTATGCCCGTTACAAAGAAAACGAGGACGGAAAGTCCGGAGAGGGCAATGGAGGCGGCAACGGCAAGTTTGAAGCGCTTGTTGAGACCGGGGCTCTTGCCCAGGGTGCGCTTGATGGAAAAGGCAATCATGGCCGTAAGATACAGTGCCGTGAACAGCGGGTGCCGGTTTTCAAAGATGTAAGTCAGAACGAGCCCCGCCAGCACGAGCTGCACCGTCATGCGGAAGCTGGCGACGATGAGGAGCTTCGTCTGGTTGATTTTGGAACGCTTCATGATGGCGAGCACTACTATGAGCAAAAGGTAAACCGCGCTGAACTGGTAGATGCCAAGCTGTACGACTTCACGCATAATTGTTTTCCACCCTTTCCAGCGCCAGAATGTTTTCCGCGAATTTTTCCGTCAGCGCTTTATCATGACTGACCGCAATCACCGTTATTTTCTCCTTGCGGCAATAGTCGAGGATGTTGCCCATAACCCGGCGTGCCGTTGTTTCGTCCAGTGCAGAGGTCGGCTCGTCCAGCATCAGCACTTCCGGACGGAAGGACAGGAAAATGGCAAGATAAAGCCGCTGCTTTTCGCCGCCTGACATATTATTGCAGGAAGCGTCGGGAGCAAAGGGCAGGCAGCAGACGGTTAGGAACTCGGCAATAACGTCATCGCTCGGCGCCGGCAACTCTCTGTGTTCGTAGAAAGCCTTGAAATTGTCCCTGATGGTTCCCTCAAACAAAAAGACGGCCTGGCTGACCAGCAACACCCGCTGACGTAGGTCGATGGTGTCAAGTTCTTTCAGGTTCTTGCCGTTATAGAATATTTCGCCATGCGTCGGCGACAGCACGCCGTTAAAAAGCCTCAGCAGGGTTGACTTGCCTGTGCCGCTCGGCCCCGTGACGAAGGTCGTCCGGCCTGCCGGTATGGCAATGTTGGCAAAGCAGATTGTCTCGAAGAAACAAAGCCGGTTTGCCTTGAACAAAATGTTTTCCAATTCATAGCCTCCTTCGTTCTTCTTAAGATATGAACAAATTATAACATATTTGAAGTGTAAGGAGAGTGCCGTTATCTGATTTTTTGGTTCTTACGCCGCGCGACCTTGCCTGAATAAAGGATTTTGCGGTTTTGTGTTGAATTAATACGGAAATAATCCGCATAGGCTGATGACGAAAATTTAACGGAGGTGATCCCATGAACTTGAAAAATCCGAAGAAGGCCATTGTTGTGGCCGCAGTCTTAAGCTTTCTGATGGTCAATTCGATGCCGACAGTCAACGCCAGCATCCTCGGCAATATTCTCAAAGTAGGCGGTATCGGCTACCTTGTCGACAGATACGCCGATGAGCTGAACGATTTTATGAACACTTTGACGGCGAAGCACGGCGTCAGCAGCGAGTATGCGACGAAGGTCGTGCCGATAATCACGGTCGGCAGCGGCGGCTATGTCGGGGCCGCACAGGTTTCGGGACCGCAGGAACTGGTTGACCGCTGCCAGGCGGC
>JAAYIB010000126.1 GCA_012744295.1 Acholeplasmataceae bacterium | reverse complement strand
GGTTCGACTCCCCTCATCTCCACCAGCATAAACAAACAGTTGGTGGCGATAAGACTGTTTAAGGGATATTGGGAAGCGGTGCTTCTGTCGGAGTTTTCCGGCAGGAGGCATCGCTTCCTTTTGTTTTAAGAACCGCAGTGTCTGATTTTTGTGAAAGAAGGATCAGCATGTGCTACAATAAATAAAACACATAATCCGTAAAAGCATAGCCTGTCAGCCGGCGACGATCTCACCAAGGATGCGAACACGGTCTTGCCGGATGAAGCAGCGGTGCTTATGCAGTGGTGCTTATACTGAAATTAACATCGGCAGCAGCACTGCCGGTTAACCGGCAAAAAGGATTCAAGACAAGCTTTTGTTTATTCAAATTTATATTGAGATTGAGGGAGGCGGTTACGCAAATGGGAAACTTCACCGGGAAAACAATACTTGTCAGCGGTGCCAGCAGCGGCATCGGTAAAGCATGTGTCAAGAACTTCGCGGCACAGGGAGCAAAACTGATTCTGTGTGCCCGCAGTCTGGAGAAAATGCAGGAAATCGCAGAAAAACTAAAAGATGAATTTGGCACGGAAAGCAAGGTTTTGCAAGTCGATGTCAGAAACCGCACGGAAGTGGAAGCGGCAATCAACTCCCTGCCTGATGAATGGACGAAAATTGACATTCTTGTAAACAATGCCGGCGGTGCGCTCGGATTAGAAAAGCTGCACGAAGGTGACCCATCAGACTGGGATGCGATGATAGACACCAATATCAAGGGCCTGCTCTATCTTACACGTTTGATCGTACCCATGATGCTCAAGCAAGGTTTGAAAGGGCACGTGGTCAATATCGGTTCGATAGCCGGCATCGCCGCTTATCCCAACGGGGCCGTCTATTGTGCTACCAAAGCCGCCGTACGTTGTCTTAGTGACGGCTTGCGCATGGATCTTGTTGACAAGCCGATTCGAGTCACGAACATTCAGCCGGGCATGACGGAAACAAATTTCAGCAAGGTCAGGTTTCACGGAGACGAGCAAAGGGCGGCCGCTGTTTATAGCGGCATCACGCCGCTGACGGCGTCCGACATAGCCGATATCGTGACCTATGTCACATCCGCACCGGCACATGTCCAGATCTGCGAGGTTACCGTAACACCAACAAATCAGGCTACAGGAGGCGTTATTTACAAAAAACAGTAAAATCACCGGGCTGGTTTTGAAGCTTCCCTGACTTTGCCGGCAGGGAAGCTTTTGGCTTTCGCATGCAAAGATGAGCCTGATAATGGACGATCAGAGACAGTAGAGAAAAAAGGCAGGAACGGCAGCAATTATGTAGAAGTAATAAACTTAGAAAAACAGGCAGAGCGGAACTATGGGAGGTCATTTAATGGAAACACTTGTCATTATGAGTTTGTTATTGAATGTGCTGATGCTAATTATCTTGGTACTCGTCTATCGACGGACCGGCACAGATAGCAGAAGCGAGCAGCTGATGGCCATCAGGCTGCAGCTCGAACAGCTTCGGACAGATTTTACAAGCGGGCAGGAGAGCCTCCGCAGAGAGCTTGGCAGTAATGTTCAGACAACAATAGGGAATTTTGGCGGAATGGTTTTAAAAGCTTTGCAGGAAGCCAACGAGGGACAAAATAAAATTATCGGGGAGATGGATAAGAATATGCAGGGCAGGCTTGACCAAAGCCAGGGCAATCTATCGTCATCCTTGTCGCAGGTAGAGAAGCGCCTGCAAACCTACGCAGCCGAATCAACGGAAAAACTTGAAAACATTCGCTTCAGTGTGGAGAGGAGGTTAAGCGACCTGCAAGCCGACAACAACAAAAAACTTGATGAAATGCGCCAGCTTGTTGATGATAAGCTGCAAAAAACACTGAATGAGCGGATGACGGAATCGTTTAGACTGGTTAACGACAGGCTGGAGCAGGTCTACAAAGGCCTTGGCGAAATGCAGTCACTTGCTCAGGGCGTGGGTGATTTGAAAAAGGTGATGAGCAACGTTAAGACAAGGGGAATACTCGGCGAAATCCAATTGGGCGCAATTCTTGAAGAAATTTTGGCACCTGAACAATATGTTAAAAACGCGGAAACAAAAAAGGGCAGCGGCAAGGTTGTGGAATACGCGGTAAGAATACCGTCGGAGGACGGAAGCGCGGTACTATTGCCAATAGACTCAAAATTTCCCGGAGAAACCTACAGCAATCTGCGGGATGCTTATGACAGGGGCGACACTGAGGAGATTCAGGCAAACGTCAAGCTTTTATTAAGCACAATCAGGGCAGAGGCAAAGGCCATCCGCGACAAATACATCGATCCCCCGAATACGACGGAATTTGCGATTATGTTCCTGCCGTTCGAAGGCTTGTATGCCGAAGTTGTCAACCGCGGCATGATTGAGGTCTTGCAGAGGGAGTACCATGTCAACCTTGCCGGCCCCAGCACGATGGCGGCATTGCTTAACAGTCTTCAGCTGGGCTTCAAGACTTTTGCCATTCAGCAGCGCAGCGGAGAAGTGTGGAATGTTCTGGGCGCTGTCAAGACAGAGTTCGATAAGTTTGCCGACGCGCTGCGCACAACGCAGGCAAGGCTCAATCAAGCCAATGAGGAACTTGACCGCCTGGTTGGGACGAGGACCAGGAAGATGCAGGTCAAGCTGCGTAAGCTGACGTCACTGCCGCAGGAAGAAGCGGAAAAAATCCTGCAGCTGGACAAAGCCGAACCCGATGAGTCAAACTGAAGCAGGCCGCGTCTGAGGGCCAAAAATGTTGACTTATTACTCGGATAATGCTATTATTTGCATGAAAACTTAAAAGCGTTTACTATCAGGTGCGTATAAGCTTAATAGAAAAATCGGTTAAAAGCCGATGCGGTCTCGCCGCTGTAAGGAAGAGCGACCTTCAGGATGTCACTGGGCTTCGGCCTGGGAAGACGAAGGAAGCAATGAATCCGAGCCAGAAGAACTGCCTGAAAGGTATTTGCCGTGACCCTACGAGTGATAGGGAGGTAATATTTTTTCTGATATTATAACCTCTCTGTGTTTTGCAGGGGGGTTTTTCAATTGGGAAGGCAGGGCGTTTCTCCAAGGGGATTTCGGAGCAACGTGGTTTTTATCACCAAAAATGCGAGGAGAGAGTTTATGAGAAAGTATGTTGCGAAAAAGAAAGTTCTTTTATTAACACTGGCCTGTACCGCGGCACTTACCGCCAACGGCTTTGCCGCTGCCCCGGCCGCCGAAACACAGGAATTCTCGTTGGATACGATGGTTGTCACCGCCAGCCGCAGCGAAACGAAAAAAGTCGACACTCCGGCCAACATAACGGTAATTACAAGCGAAAAGCTTGAAGAGGGAAATTACGCGGACGCCTCTGAAGCCTTGCGCGATGTGCCCGGCGTCAATATTTTAGGCAGCGGTGCAAAAGGAACGAACATGGGCCAGGAAGTTATTTTGCTGAACGGTGACAGCCGCGTCCTGGTGCTTATTGACGGCAGAAGAGTTAATATTGCGAGCAGCGGCAACTACAGCGCTGACTGGCTGCCGCCGATCGATACTATAGAGCGTATTGAAGTGCTGAAAGGAGCAGGCTCTGCTTTATACGGAACCGACGCAGTAGGAGGGGTTATCAACGTCATCCTGAAAAAAGGCTCTGTTATGCCTGAACAGGTCAAAGTAAAGGCCGCAACCGGCTCCTGGAACACCGAACAGTATGGAATTGTTGCCAGCGGCAGCAGAGACGGACTGGGGATACTCATCAACGCCGGCAAAGACAGAAGAGGCAATTATTCCTACAAGGACGGCAAAAGCGGCGATGTGAAAAAGCTGCAGAATTCCGGTTATGACACCACGAGTGCTTCCATAAAGCTGGACAAGGAAATCGGGGAAAACAATCTTCTGACATTCCAGTTCGAACACTTGCTGGACGAAGGCGGTAATCCGTTCGGATCTTCAGGCTTTGTTCCCGCAGACAGGCATGAGAGGCTCAGCAACAATGTCGCCCTGAGGTATGATTGGAATCAGCACGAAGACAACTCAGGCTTTGCCCAGGTTTATAAAAATTATCATCACGCTTCCTTTATCAGTCCCGATCCGGGCAATGTTTCTGATTTCAACGAAGACAAATACGGAGTTGAAATTCAGCAAAACTGGAGATTGAATGACAAAAACAGCCTGACAGGCGGTTTTGACTATTACAAGTCTGACGTCGAAAACCAGGCTATGTATGGAGGAACACGCAAAGTCAACAACAAGGCGCTTTACCTGGAAAATCGCTGGCAGATAGATTCCTCCTGGCAGCTAAACGCAGGAGCGCGCTACGATGACCACAGCAACTACGGCTCCGAGTTTACGCCTCATATATCCTTGAATAAGAAAATTAACGAAGAAAGCAATGCCTATGTTTCCTGGGGCAAAATCTTTAATGCGCCGACCACGGATGCTCTTTATTGGTATCAGCCTGCCTACGGAATGTACGGCAATCCGAACCTGAAGCCGGAAACGGGCAGCACTCTCACGATCGGCGCCAACACGAAACTGTCGGATCGTACCAGCCTTACCGCAAACGTTTTTCGCAGCAGCCTCGATGATGCCATTGACTGGGCTTTTTACCCCGATACGTCTGAAACGCACGCGGTGAATGTCAATTCCGAAAAACGACAGGGACTTGAACTCAGCATTGGACACAAGTTCGATGAAAATTGGAGCGCAGAGGCTTCCTACACCTATTTGCAAATCAAGCAGGACTTCGGATCAGGCTACGAGAAAAACAGGAGTGCCAAGCCCAATATTTACCGTGCAGGCGTGAAATATAAAAACAACGACCTGGTAGTCAACCTTACCATGCAGGCGTCGACCGGCCAGGCTCCTTCCTATATGGGTAAATGGGGAGAAACACCGGCTTATGGCGACAAATCCTATTTCACCATGAATCTGGGCGCGCAGTACCAGGTCAGCAAGGACATGAAGGTGTTTGCGCAGCTTAACAATCTAAACAATGCGGCGTATCAGGAATACAGCGGACTTTATGATGACGGCACAGTCAAATATCCAATGCCTTCGCGCCACCTCGTTGTAGGCATGGAATACACGTTCTGACAAGATGCGCCTTCACGGCTGCAAAATTCCAGACGGGGAGAAAGTATTCCCAACTTAGTCCAATGGAAGGATAATGATATGTTTGGCCTGAAAAACAAAAAGGTCCCGGCACTTCTGCTGGCCGCACTTTTCCTGCTGCTTGCCGCGGGATGCGTCCGGGCGGACGAGAAGACGACCGTGCAAGAAAGCAGCGGCTATAGCATAACCGATGTCACAGGCAGCAAAATTTTTTTCAAGGAGCCGCCTAAGAGAATAATCTCGCTGAGCAGCAGCGTCGACGAAATCCTGCTTGATCTTGTTGCTCCCGAAAGGATTGCCGCTCTCAGCATCCTGGCGGACGATCCGGGCATTTGCGCCGCGGCGGCAAAAGCAGGAACTGTTTCTGCAAGAGTTAAGGGCAACAGCATTGAGAGCATCCTGATGCTGAATCCCGACCTTGTGCTGATGCCGGACTGGCGGGGCAGGGAAAGCGCGGAAAGTCTTCGCTCGGTAGGAGTGGCTGTTTACATGTACAGCACTCCTGTGACTTTGTCAGAAATTGAGGCATCGATTCGCAACATTGCCCAAATCGTTAATGCAAGGGAAAAGGGAGAAGAATTGGCGCAGGGCATGCGCAACAAGCTGGACAGAGTCCGGGAGAGCCTTGGCGAAATTCCAACGGCGCAAAGGCAGACTGTTGCAGCCATGTCGCTGATGGGCGCCTTTGGCGGCAGCGGAACTACCTTTGATGACTTGTGCAAATATGCCCAGGTAAAAAACGGCCTGTCGCTGGCAGGTGCTGAAAAGAACTCTATCATTTCCAAAGAAATGATTGTGGCGATTGACCCGGAAATCTTCATTCTGCCCTCGTGGGACTTTGGCGAAGCCAATAATGCGAAAAACTATGTGGAACAGATAAGAAACGATCCGGCTTTCAGCTCGGTCAGGGCAATAAAAAGCAATAGGCTTGTGCAGGTGCATGACGCGTATCTTTACAGCACTTCGCACTATGCGGTGCAGGCAGTCGAGGAATTAGCACGAGCGGCTTATCCGGACAAGTTCGCCGAATAGAACACAAGAACCCCCGGTTTATTCCGGAGGTTCTTGGTTTTTATGCAGTACGTGTTCAGGCGCCGTTGGCATTGATTTCGGCATAACTGACGCCGGCTCTGTAGTGGTTGCGCAGTTCAACCTGGCAGACCTCGTTTACATATTCGTTTTGATAACAGCTTTGCTCCATTTTGTATGAGATAAGCGAAGTTGAAGAGTAGAATTCGGTACTCGAAGTTGTAAAAAGCATTGAGGAAATCAGTTCTTTTACTAAAAAATCATAAAAGGGACGGCACAGTTCCAGCCCGTTTACCTTGCGATCGGAGTCATTGCCATCGACAAGCGCCAGCCCCTGTTGTGACTGATCTTCCGGTTGTCCGGTTTCGGAATACTTCAGGCTGCTTGTCTGCGTCTCCAGTAAACTCGTTACAAGCTTGTCCTTATCCATCACCAGAACAATCTTCCCGACAAGGAAAAGGTCCTGGTCAAAGAAAGTACGTTTTTGCAATTCCGGTATGCCAAGGAATTTTTCGCTGACACCGGGTTCCTGTAACAGCCTCTCCGGCGTTTCAGCCTCATCCTCGTCCGGTTGGTCCTTGAAGCAGGAGCTCATCCTGACTATCTGCTCCGCGCAGGAAAAGTCCTGGAAAACCGGATCATGCACGTCCGGATAGTATTTTAAAAGAAAAACCGTTTTTTCCATGGTGCCAAATCTCTGCCACTCATGCAAGGCAAACTCATAACAGCCCCTGATTTCGGGAAACCAAAAAAACCAACAGGCCTCTTCACCTATGAGCGGAGTGACTCTTTCCAAGGTTCTGCCTCCAACATCGGCCTTTAAGACGGAGATTGCCTGATTAACAAGTTTTTCGGCATAGGTCATAATGAACACTCCCCCTCTTCAACTAAAAAAAACCGTTAATTTGCATTATTCTGATATTTTACTAAATTATAGATGCATGTGTGAAAGTGTGTCAAGCGAAAAACACAAAAATATGTCCCGGTGGGCGGGCGGCGTGAAGACGCGATTAATCAATTGAGAACCGGGTTGACAGTAACTTTTGATTTGTTGTAAGATGAGAAAGTCAAAAGGGAGTAGTTATAATACAAGGTCAACAGACTGACAGCGTTGCTTTCTGGCCTTGCAGCCTGCTCAGGCAACGAGACTTTTGGCACACCTTGCTTACAGCAGGAGTGCCGGAAGTCTTTTTGTTTATGACACTATGGAAAGGGTGAGTTTGGTTTATGTATTATGATGTATTTACTTTCTTGTTTTCTGCTGCGGCAGTAGTTTTGGCCGAGATGGTGGACAAGACTCAGCTGGCGACCATAGCTTTGGCGACAAAGTTTCCCGAAAGCCCTCTTTGGCTTTTGCTGGGCACGACGGCAGGCATGCTTGTTGCCGATGCGATAGGTATTGTTGTCGGCGTTTTAATGTGCAG
>JAAYIB010000125.1 GCA_012744295.1 Acholeplasmataceae bacterium | reverse complement strand
GTCATACCTTTCGCTTACGCATTCGAGGAGTGTCTTCATGCTCGCCGAGCCGAGAATTTCCGATGGATTCGGCGCCACGGGCCCGCTTGTCAGTACGTCGAGGCCCTCCGTACCGGACGGCTGCAGTATCTCCGCCATGCTTTTGCCGTTCGCGATATGGTTGCTCAGCCCCTTGTTTTCGAGGTGGAACACCTTGTGCTGGGTGGGATTGCGGAAGTCGCAGTCGATGATCAGCACCTTGCTGCCGGCTTCGGCCATCACGATGCCGAGGTTGGCAATGACGGTGCTCTTGCCTTCGTCGGGCATCGAGCTTGTGAACAGAATCGTCTTGAGCTTTTTGTCGACTCCGGCAAACTGCAGGTTGGTCCTGATGGTTCTGAAGGCTTCGGCGACAGGAGATTTTGGGTTGTTTCTTGCGATTAAGTCTTTCATTTCGTCAGCAGCCTCCTGATTTTCTCTGCCAAGCCCTTGCTCTCGGCGCTTTTTTTGCCTGCTTGTTCGACCGAGTCAAAATCCGGCACGGAACCGATGACCGTAAGCCCGAGACAGCTCTCGACGTCTTCTGACGTGCGCAGTCTGCGGCTGAACATTTCCCAGGCAATGACGCAGCCGCTGCCGGCCATCAGGCCCAACAGCAAAGCTAATGCCAGAGTAAGAGCCTTGCGCGGTTTGACTGGTTTTTCGGGCAGAGTCGCGGTATCCACGACCTGCACTTCGTTCGAGACCATGACCTCCGCCACCTTGGCTTCTTCGAGGCGTTTGGCGAGCATTATGTAGATTTCCTGGGCCACGTTGGCATCGCGTTCGGCTTGCAGGTAGCCCTGCTCGATGCCGGGCAGCGTCTTGATGGCCTCGTTGTTTTCTTCCTCAATCCTTGCGAGCGCCCTGTCCCTGCCTTCTGCCACCTGCAGCTCGGCCTGGCTCTGGAACATGCCGGCAACAAGCGCTTGGTGGACGGGATTGTCTGAAGGCGCTTCGAGCGCCGCCACCCTCGCAATCTCTGTTTCAAGCTGCGCTTTCGCTGCCTCGATTTCCTTGTTCAGTTCCTGCAGCTTCGGGTGCTTGTCGGTGTATTTGTTGATATAGCCGACCTTGGTCATTTCGAGTTCGGCCAGCCTCTTGTTGTATTCCTTGATAACTGTGCTGTCGGCGGTAGACTTCGCGGTGCCGCCGAGCTGGCCGCTGACGGCTTCGAGCCTTGCCTGGGCCGTCGCCCTGTTGACCTTGTTCTCGGCCTTCACCTTGTCCACCATGATGACCCTGTCGGCGATCACCTTCATTGTCTCGGACGGGGCTATGATCCTGTTCTTCTCCTTGTAGGCCTTGAGTGCGCCCTCTGCTTCCTTCAGCTCGTTTTTCGCTTCGCTGACGCGTACGGAGATGAATTCCTTCGTGGCGCGCTGCTCGGCGCGTGTCAGCTCCGTCAGGCGGTCAAGGAAACCTTCAACAACAAGCTTGTTGGCTCTTTGGGCGTCTTCCGGAGTCTTGGCATTGACCGTCACCTTGAGGATTTCGGTGTTCTTGAAAGGAGTCGTAGTAATACGGCTTTTGACATAGCCGTCATAGCCTGGGTATTTGCCGTCTTTCGGGGTCTCGGTGGCAGCAATCACAGGCTCGATGACGCTGCGGCTTTTCAGGATTTCGGCATAGGTGCTCATCAGCTGCGTCGTTGCGGCCGTGTTGCCGCCCGGCACGGCGTCAAGCAGCGAACTGCCGAGTCCCTTGGGCTGCCGTATGCGCAGCAGTGACTCCGACTCGTACACTGGGGACGCTATTAACAGATACAGCACGGCTATCGCGAGAAAGGCTGCGGTGACGGCGGCTATTTTCCGCAGGTTCCTGGTCAGCATAGCCAGGAGTTCCCTTAAATCGATTGAATTTTCCTCCAAGATGATACCCCCGATGTTTGTGGATTATTGTACTGCTTAGTTGTTTTCGTTGATTTCGCTGACTATGTAGGCTCCGCTGATGAGCGGCATGATGTCCCTGGCAAAATCGATGCGGCCGTTGCTTGTGAGATACAAAAGGTCGCCTTCCTGCAGTGTGTAATTCTGGCTGACGTCGCCCTTTTTAAGGATGTCGTTCAGATTGACCTTGACGGGCTCGCCCTTGTGGTCCTTGTGCACCAGGAACACCTTCTTTTTGGCGGCGTCCTTAGTAAAGCCCTGCGCCTTGCCGATGGCGTCAAGCACCTTGTGCGACTTTTCCAGCTCGTAGAGCCCGGGCTTATTGACTTCGCCCAGGACGTAAACGCGCGTCGTGCCGAGCTGTGCTATGTTGACGGTGACCCGCGGATTAATTATGTATTCCGCGAGGCGCTGCTCCAGTTCCTTGGTAAAGGCGGCGACCGTCTTGCCCGTGATGTCAAGTTCGCCGACCAGGGGAAAGGAAAGCCTGACGTCAGGCCGCACGATGTATTTGCCTCCGGCCGCTCCGACATACGTGCTGATGTCCTCGTGTCCTGCGACAACGATGTCGAGCCTGTCGCCGGGGCACATCGTGTATTCCTCCGCCTGCGCGATGGCGCTCAAGGCAAGCAGGCAGGCGAAAAGCAGTACTGACAGTTTCTTTCTCATGTTGAGTCCTCCTCAGAATTTGCTGCGATAATACACACGTTCTTCTTATTAAAACACTTTGTCCGCAAAATTTCAAGAAAACAGCCCGGCAAAAAAACCCTTGCGCTGACTTTTCGGCAGCGTGATTTCCTTTGGTATTGCCACGTCAAGGAAAAAATCCGCAATTATTGCCTCGGGATTCAGGCAGGTAAGCCTGTGCATGGCTTCGGGTCCCGCCTTGGCGGCAATCACGGCTAAGGCTTCGCCGACGTCGGTATGTCGGTGTTCGATGTTGTGGGCGTCCGACCCCAAAAAATGCACCATGTTGTTTTCAAGCAGCAGCTCGGCATATTTTTTGGCGTCCGCCCCGTATTTGCCCTTGAAGCTGTCGGCGTTGCACTGCGCGAGCGCTCCGTTTCTCAGCCATTGGTGCAGCAGGCGCGGTTGTGCGGCCAGCTTCCTGTGCCGCTCGGGGTGGGCTATGATCGGCACCTTTTCCCTGATTCCCACTTCGTAAAGGAATTCCTCGGCAAAACCGGGCACGCTGTTGGCCGGCAGCTCGATGAGGACGTAGCGGCTGCCTGCGAGGCAGTAATCGCTCCGGCCCGTCTTCAGAAGTGCGAGGGCATCCCAGTTCATTTCCAGCTCCGCGCCGGGATAAACACGGATGTTGAGCGCGTCCTTGCGGGCAAGCCGGTCGAGTTCTTCGGCACCGGCGACTATTGTCTGCCAATCGGCATGGTCCTTGCCTTCTATGATGTGCGGCGTCGCAATGATGCCGGTCGTGCCGGCTTGCTCCGCCATACGCAAAAG
>JAAYIB010000124.1 GCA_012744295.1 Acholeplasmataceae bacterium | reverse complement strand
TTTTTTACAAATTGCCGGAATAACTGACATTCAGTTTCACTCGCAGCCTTCCTGCATGGCCTTGATCATTGGCTTTATGCCGCCGCTTGCAAGAATGTTCATAATGTAAGGCGACAAAGGCTGCATAGAAGCGCCTTGTCCTGTTGTCAGGTTTTGCAGCAGGCCTTTCTCCAGATCAGCCTCCACTCTGTCGCCCGCCGCAACAATTTGGGAAACATCTTTGCAGACAAGGACAGGCAGGCCCAAATTAATGGCGTTCCGGAAAAAAATGCGTCCGAACGACTCGGCGATAATCGCCCCGGCGCCAATCGCCTTCAAAGCAATCGCAGCATGCTCGCGCGAAGAGCCGCAGCCGAAGTTGGTGCCGGCTACAATAATGTCACCCTTGCCAAACTTTTTTGCAAACTCCGGGTCAATGCCGTACATGGCGTATTTTTTTATTTCGTCAACATCGGTGAATTCGACGAATCTGCTCGGATAAATCCGGTCCGTGTCGATATTTTTGCCAAAAACAAATGCCTTGCCACTCAATAAAACCTGCATTTACGCTCACACTCCTTGAAATTCGAAAGTCCTGACGGGATGCCGACTCTATTTTGGTTTACAGAAAATCCGCGGGATCGGCAATCTCCCCCATCAGCGCGCTCGCCGCAACGGCCGCCGGCGATGACAGGAAGATTTTTGCGTCAACATGCCCCATCCGGCCGGGGAAATTGCGGTTGGTCGAACTGATACAGGTCTCACCCGCTGCGAGCATACCCTGATGCACGCCCAGGCAGGCGGCGCATCCCGGCGTCGTAATCGTGGCGCCTGCTTCGAGCAGTACCTTAATGTATCCGGCGTCCATAGCCTCCGTCATAACCTTCTTGGAAGCAGGCACAACCACCATCCTTGTCGATGGTGATATCTTTTTGCCTGCGAGTATCCTTGCGGCGACGGCAAAATCTTCCAGCCTGCCTCCCGTGCAGGAGCCCAGATAAGCTTGGTTGACCGGCGTACCGGCGAATGCGGAAAGGTCAGAAACATTATCGACGCTGGACGGTGCCGCCACCTGCGGCGCAAGTGCGGAAACGTCATAGGTGAATTCCGCCGCGCAGACAAAGTCCGCGTCGGTTTCATAAATAGTGAAAGGCCGCTTCACTTCGCTATCGAGATAAGCAAAGGTTGTTTCGTCCGGCTGAATATAGCTCGTTTTGCAGCCAAGTTCGGTCGACATGTTGCACAGGCACATTCTCTCGGAAATGCTGAGATCCTTCAGCAAGGGCCCGACGAATTCCACCGCCTTGTAAACGCCGTAATCCGCCCCCAAATCGCCGATAATGTGCAAAATAACATCCTTGGCGTACACGCCCGGACGCAGCTTGCCGACCAGGTTGATTCTGAAAATCTCGGGAACCATGAACCACAGCTTGCCCGTAATCAGGATAGTGGCAAGATCGGTCGCCCCAACGCCCGTGCCGAAGGCGCCGAAAGCTCCGTGCGTAGTGGTGTGGGAATCCGACACGACAACGATTTCCCCGGGGTGCACGAAGCCCTTATCCGCAAGGATCTGATGGCAGACGCCCTGGTCAATGTCAAACAGGTTTTCTATGCCCTGCTCGGAGCAGAAATTTCTGAACTGCTTATGGTTTTCGGCCTGGGTAATGGTGGCGCAGGGTGCATAGTGGTCAAAAAACATCATAACCCGCTCCGGCCTGCAAACCTTTTTGCCGCCCATCTCGTAAAAAGAATGGACCGTCTGCAGATACAGGTCGTTGATTCCGGCAATGTCGACCTCGCAGTTGACTATCTCGCCCGCCGTCACCTTTTCCCTGCCTGCCCGTGCCGCAAGCAATTTTTCAATAGCATGCATGAATAACAACCCCTCGTCTTCCTGTTATTTTTCGCCAGAATTCTTCGCCATGAAGGGCAGCATACGGTCAAGAACGAATTCCGGCTGCTCCTCGGGAACAAAGTGTCCGCACTCAGGCACGCCACAACCCTCGAGGTTGGCTGCCAAGGGCCGCCATTTGGCCATTACGTCCCAAAGCTTACCGACAACGCCGTTCTCTCCCCATAACAGCAGGATCGGCGTCTGCATAAGCTTCTCGCGGTCGGGCTCGTCGAGCACCATGTCAATCGTCGCGCTGGCACGATAGTCCTCGCAAATGCCGTGAACCGTAGCGTAATCGCTGAAGCACCTCGTGTATTCAGCCAAAATCTCCTCAGGGAATCTTTTGCGGGCCGCGGGGCCAATCTTCAGGTTCAGGTTATAGTTGATAAAGCGCTCCGGGTCGGCCGAAAGCGCAGTTTCGGGAAAGCCCTTCCCCTGTATATAGAAAAACCAGTGCCAGTATTTAGTCGCAAACTCGCAATTCGTTTCCGTGTACATGTCATATGTGGAAACAATATCCATCAGGGTGCAGCTCGAAATCTTCTCGGGGTGGTCGATCATCATACGGTGCAGGACCCGCGCACCCCTGTCATGGCCCGCCACGTGAAACTTCGTAAAACCCAGAAGACGCATCACTTCTACCTGGTCGTCCGCCATCGCGCGCTTGGAGTAGTTGGAATGGTCGGGCAGGCCCTCCGGCTTGCTGCTGTCGCCGTAACCGCGCAGGTCCGGTACAACCACCGTGTACTTCTTCGCCAGCTCCGGCGCAATAAAGCGCCACATAAGATGGGTTTCGGGGTGTCCATGCAGGAGCAGCACCGCCTCCTTGCCCTCACCTGCAAAAAGAACGTTGATGGCAATGCCTTGCCCCACCTCGAAAAATCTTTGTTCAAATCCGGGGAAGTATTTCTGATCCATATTCATGAAAAATCCCTCCAATTCTTATTATCTTCATTATCCTACGAAAGGAATCCAAAAGTAAAATTCAGAATACTTATGGGCATATAGTTTTACGCTATAGGTTTATGCTATGATTAAGGTAAAAGGAAAGAAACGAGGAACCCGACATGACACTAACGCAAATCAGGTATTTCTTCGAGGCCTGCAAATGGGAAAGCATCAGCCGGGCGGCAGTCGAGCTCTCCGTATCGCAGCCGACGGTATCCGTCGCCATCAGGGAACTCGAAAGGGAAACCGGACTCAACCTGTTTCGGCGCGAAGGAAAGAAGCTGTCCCTGACTGAAGAGGGGCAAACCGTCTGGGAGAAAATAACGCCAATCCTATCCGACCTCGAACAATTGCAGCGGGAAATCAAGGACCTGGCGCAAAACAAAAACCATATCCGCCTGGCCGTGCCGCTGCAAATCGGCGTTACGCTTTTGCCCGCGCTCTTTACCGAATTCAAGGCACAAAACCCGGACATCAGCCTCGAAGTGGTGGAAAGCGGCGGTATCGACGCCCTGAAAATGGTCGAAAACGAAGAGCTTGACCTCGCCGTAACGAACTATGACGACCGGTTTTCCGACAACCTCGTGTACCACAAACTCGGCGAATCCGAAATCTGCTTTTGCACCTACAAAGACCATCCGCTGGCCGCCAGGACGCACGTCACGATTCAGGACGTGTCGCTTGCGCCGCTTGCCCTTTTAAACTGCGGCTTCTTTATCAACAGAATCGTCACGCAGGCGTTTCAGGAGCAAGGCCTCTGCCCCAACGTTCTCCTATACTCTTCGCAGCTCCATACCGTCAAGAACCTTGTAAAAGGAAGGCTGGCATCGACCTTTATGATGCGGCAGGCGATAACCGCCGACGATGGGCTGGCCGCCATCTCCCTGCAGCCGCAAACCTTCATCAACTCGGGCATCGTCGTCAAAAAAGGCAGACAGACCTACGGCGACGAAAATAAATTGATTTGCTTCATACGCCGCAAACACGCCTCCGTACACGAATGAAAATGCCGGCACCTTTAGCGGCCGCAAATAATTATGTATACTTGTTTGAAATTGTTGATGTTTTATTTCCATTGTGTTACAC
>JAAYIB010000123.1 GCA_012744295.1 Acholeplasmataceae bacterium | reverse complement strand
GCCTCTGGCCCTTGAGGATGTCCTGAACATTTTAGAGAAGGAAAAGCCGGAGGGCGTAATCGTGCAGTTCGGCGGACAGACGGCCATAAACCTGGCCGGACCTCTTGCCGAGTGCGGTGTCAGAATCCTTGGCTCCAGCGTTGACAGTATCGATTCCGCGGAGGACAGGGAACGTTTTGACTCCCTGCTGACCAAGGTGAACATACCGCGTCCTCAGGGTTACACGGTTTACAACATCGAAGGCGCGTTAGAGGCAGCAAAAAAGGTGGGCTATCCGGTCATGGTTCGCCCGTCCTACGTGCTTGGCGGCCGCGCGATGGAAATAGTCTACAATGACAAAGAGTTAAAACACTATATGACGAGTGCGGTCAAGGCTTCCAGGGAGCATCCGGTGCTGGTAGACCATTATCTGATGGGGACCGAGGTCGAGGTAGACGCGATCTGCGACGGCACGGACGTCTTGATTCCGGGCATCATGGAGCATATTGAGCGGGCAGGAGTGCATTCGGGCGACAGTATCGCCGTCTATCCGCCGCGCAGCCTCAGCGAGCAGGTCATTAAAACAATTATTGACTACACGAATAAATTGGCTCTCGGTCTTGAAGTACATGGCATGATCAATATCCAGTTCATCGTGCGCGACAACCAGGTCTTCGTCATCGAGGTCAATCCGCGTTCTTCAAGGACGGTGCCCTTCCTGAGCAAGGTAACAGGCATCGCGATGGTCAACGTCGCAACGAAGGCAGCCATGGGTCACTCCATCAAATCACAGGGTCTGAAACCCGGCCTCGGCTTTTTCCCGGATTACTATGCCGTCAAGGCTCCCGTGTTTTCCTTCAACAAGATGTCCGACGTCGATATCACGCTTGGCCCGGAAATGAAGTCCACAGGCGAAGTCATGGCGATTGACTATCAATATTCGCGCGCTCTTTACAAGGCCTGTATTGCCGCCGGCCTGAACATTCCTAACGAGGGAGCGATTCTGGTCACGGTAGCCGATATGGATAAGCCGGAGGCGGCTGACATTGCGGCGGGCTTTGCCGACCTTGGCTATGAAATAATTGCCACGGGAGGGACCGCGAACTACCTGAAGCAAAAGGGTATAAACGTCACCGTCGCGACAAAGCTGAGTGAGGGAACGCCCAATATTCTTGACGATATCAAGCACGGCCGCATTGCCATGGTTATCAATACCCTGACGCACGGTCGTGACGTGGCGCGTGACGGTTTCCAGATCAGACGCGCTACCGTGGAACACGCGATTCCGTGTTTAACCTCGATAGATACTGCAAGGGAACTGCAGCATGTGATGTCAGCCATGCGCCGGCGCCGCATGGTAAGCATTATCGCGCTCCAGGATCTTGTCTGGGAGGGATGATTTTTGACAAAAGTTATTGCTGAGGCAAAGGTGATAGGTCAGAGGGTTTTGTCGCGCGACGTGCGGCAGATTGACTTTCTTGTTCCGTCGATTGCAAAACACGCGCTTCCCGGTCAATTCGTGAACGTGCAGACGAGCAGGCACACGGCACCTCTCTTGAGGCGTCCCTTCGGTGTGGCTAATGTCGACAGGGAGAACGGTGTTTTAACGATTATCTACCGCATACTCGGCGAGGGGACTCAGCTTCTTGCCGAAGCCTGCAGCGGGGACAGGGTCAGCATTATCGGACCTCTTGGCAAGGGTTTTGACCTTAAGGCCAAAAAGCCGCTTTTGGTTGGCGGCGGGTTGGGACTGGCACCGCTGGTGTATCTTGCCCAGTGTTTCTGCCCCGAACCGGTTTCCATACTTATGGGCGGCAGGACTGAAACAGAGCTTTTCTGGCAGCAGCTGTTCCAAGATCTGTGTGAGGCAATCCACGTAACTACGGACGACGGCTCTCTGGGAGCCAAGGGAACGGTGATGGCCATGCTGCCTGAGCTCTTGCAAAAAGGCGGGTATGACCGGGTCTATGTTTGCGGTCCGGAACCGATGATGCGGGCGGTGGCGGCCGAGGCGGCCAGAAATGGCGTGCCGTGCCAGATTTCCCTGGAAAAATATATGGCTTGCGGCATCGGTGCCTGTTTGTCCTGTTCCTGCGGCGGCGTACATAAGCGTTTGAAGGTCTGTACCGACGGCCCCGTCTTTTGGGCGCAGGAGGTGACGGAATGGTAAGAGTTTTATATGACGGCAGGCTGGCGGTGGATATCGCGGGTATAAAAATGAAGACACCCGTGACGACTGCCTCGGGAACGTTCGGCTTCGGACTCGAATTTCAGGATTTTCTCGACCTTGAGCAAGTAGGAGCAGCGACCGTGAAGGGAACCACGCTTGAGCCGCGCTCCGGCAACAAGGGGCAGCGCGCCGTAGAGACGCCTTCCGGCATGCTGAACTCGGTGGGGCTTGAAAACCCCGGTGCAGACTATTTCTTGAAATGCACTTTGCCCGACCTGCAAAAGCTTGACGTGCCCGTAATAGTAAACATCGCGGGCTCGACAGCGGAAGAATACGGCTTGCTGGCAAAAAAACTTGACGTAGAAGGCGTTGACGCCGTCGAAATAAATATTTCCTGTCCTAACGTACGCCACGGCGGAATTGCTTTCGGGACCTGCCCGCTTAGTGCGGCGGAGGTTGTCAGAGCGGTTAAGGCCAATACTTCCAAGCCTGTAATAACGAAGCTTTCACCGAACGTCACCGACATTGTCGAAATGGCTCTGTCCGTCGAAGAGGCGGGGACAGACGCTCTTTCTCTGATAAATACGCTTGTAGGCATGAAAATAGACATTGAGCGCAGGAGTCCCGTGCTTGGCAACGTCATCGGCGGTTTATCGGGACCGGCCGTGCGGCCAATTGCCGTACGCATGGTTTACCAGGTGGCGCAGCGTGTCAAGGTTCCTATCATCGGGATGGGCGGCATCATGAATGCCGACGACGCGATAGAGTTTTTTCTTGCCGGCGCAAGTGCCATAGCGGTAGGAACAGCGAACTTTGTCGACCCTCGCCTGGCAGAGACTATCAGCGGCGGTATCCTGAAATATCTTGACCGGCACGGTTACAGAAATATTCAGGAAATCATCGGTTTGGCCCTGCCGCGGTGATGGCGGCTTGAAAATAAATGATTAGAGGTGGCTGTATGGTTCATGATGACCGTTTGATTGTGGCGCTTGATTATTCAGATATGGAGGAGGCCAAGGCGCTCGTTCTCGAACTCGGTGAGCGTGTCACCTATTACAAGGTCGGCATGGAATTGTATTATACTGCCGGCAATGAAGCGATAAGGTTCTTGAAAGAGCAGGGCAAGCAGGTCTTCCTTGATTTGAAGCTGCATGACATACCGAATACGGTTGCCAGAAGCATGGCAGTTTTAACGGCGCTCGGCGCTGACATGCTCAACCTTCATGCGGGCGGCGGCACAAAAATGATGGCCGAAGCGGCAGAAGCGGTGAGGTCCGCCGCGATGCAGCTCGGCAAGGAACCGCCCAAGCTGATTGCCGTAACGGTGCTGACAAGTACGGGCGCCGAAGAGTGGCAGGAGCTTGGCTGCAAAAACACGATAGAAAAACAGGTGGTGGCCTTGGCCCTGCTGGCAAAGGAAGCCGGGCTCGACGGAGTTGTGGCTTCTCCGCGCGAGGCAGGGGCGATCAGGAATGCCTGCGGTGAAAACTTTTTGATTGTCACGCCGGGCGTCAGGCCTTCCGGCGCCGAGCTTAACGACCAAAACAGGGTGGCCAGTCCGGCCGGGGCTTTTGCCGGCGGTTCGAGCCACATAGTTGTAGGCAGACCGATTACCAAGGCGGAAGACAAACTTGAAGCAGTTGATGCTATTCTTGCGGAAATCAGAGGTGTATAGATGAACGAACAAGATGTTATGAAATTACTTGAAGAGACGGAAGCTGTACTGCACGGGCATTTTCTGCTGACCTCGGGACTGCACAGCCCGATGTATGTGGAAAAGTTCAACGTGCTGCAGCATCCCAAATATACGGAAACCTTATGCAGGGAGCTCGCGGCTCGTTACATCAATGACGGAGTGCAGCTTGTTGTCGGACCGATGACGGGGGGGATCCTCCTGGCTCACGAAGTAGGCAAACAGCTCGGGACGAGAGCGATCTTTACAGAGCGCGAGAACGGCAGGATGACGTTGAAACGAGGCTTTCACATTGAACCGGGTACCAGGGTCCTTGTTGTGGAGGATATTGTTACGACGGGCGGCAGTGTTGCCGAAGTGCTTGACGTAGTCAGGGAGTGTGGCGGCATGCCTGTGGGCATAGGCCTTTTGGTGGACCGCAGCGGCGGCAAGGTGGATTTCGGCCTGCGCACCGAGGCTTTGCTTCATCTTGACGTAGCAGTCTTTAAGCCTGAGGAATGCCCTCTGTGCAAGGAAAACGTTCCCTTTACGAAAAGAGGCAGAACGGGCAAATAAAAAAAGCACGGGAAAATCCCGTGCTTTTACTTTTTAAATTGGTGGCCCCGGCAGGATTCGAACCTGCGACCTTTTGATTCGTAGTCAAACGCTCTATCCAGCTGAGCTACGGAGTCACGACCTAACGAATGATATTATATATGCCGGAGAACTTATTGTCAACAATGAACAACTTTCTTTTTTAACGCTGAAGTGCAGACAAATTTGTGCTTGACTTTAGCTGTCAACATGATTATAATCGATTTATAAGTTTATAAAGTGATTGTGATGACGGAGAAAAGTACTTTGTGCGTAGGTCTTCAGAGAGCCGGGATGGTGAGAGCCGGCGTCGGAAACACATGGGAAGTTCCCTCCCGAACTGCCAGCTGAAATAAAAGTAGGTGGAGCCGTGGCCCGCGTTAAGGGTTAGAGTGGATGCGAAAGCATTCCGAATTGGGTGGTACCGCGGCAAAAGTTCGTCCCAGAGCCGGGGTATTTTTTTTTGGAATGTTGAGTGTCAAATTGGGTGGTACCACGATAAATATCGTCCCTTTGCCGGGGGCGTTTTTTTATGCCCCGAAACAAACAACATTTTTGGGAGGTTGAATCTTATGTCAGTATCACTTGTTATTCTGGTCTTGTACATTGTGGCTTTATTTGCAATCAGCTGGTATGCTAAAAAACGCAGCGAGGGTTCCGCAGAGAATTTCGCGCTTGCGGGACGCAAGCTAAGCGCTCCCTTGATAGGCGTTTCAATCATCGGTCTTGCCGTAGGAGGCGCCTCCACCATCGGCGTTTCCGAGCATGCCTTCAAGGTTGGCCTTTCCGCCGGCTGGTATACGGCTGCCTGGGGCATCGGCGCTATCGTGATGGGCATGTTCCTCGCACGCAAGTATCGCGAAGCCAACATCACGACAATCTCGGAATTGATTGAACGCCACCATGATTCCAAAGCGGTGGTAATGGGCGTTATCTGCCAGATTATCATTCAACTTGTCATCATCTCCCTGCAATACATAGCGGGCGGCAGCATTATCAGCGCCATTATGCCGGAGATTTCCTTCAAGACAGGCGTTATGATCAGTGCCGTTACCTTTATCGGCATAACCTTCATCGGCGGTATGTGGTCGGCAAGTCTGGCCAATGTTTTGAACATAATTCTGATTTACGGCGGCATAGCGGTCGCTACGGTTATACAATACACGAAGGTTGGCGGACTGTCCGGTCTGGAGCTTAAGCTGCCTGCCAACGTGCCCTGGTTGGATTTCATTGATGGAGTAGGCCCTGTGGGAATTATTTCCTGGATTGTGGTGCTGGTCACGGTAAACCTATCCCTGCAGGCGATACTGCAGATTTCCCTGGGTGCCAAAGACGCTGATACGGCGCGCAAAGGCGTTGTCTGGGGCGGTATCCTGATGATCCCCGTGGGCGTCATGGCAGCTTTGCTCGGAATTTGCGCGAAGGCGGCTTACCCCGATTCCGTTGCTGCACTGGCCTTGCCGCAGGCGATTGTCGGACTGCAGCCGCTTTTGGCAGGCATAACGCTTGCCGCTCTTTGGGCTGCGGATGTTTCAACGGCCTGCAATCTTCTGCTCAGCGCCGGAACCTTGTTTTCCAGGGACATCTACAAAAGATTCATTAATCCTACCTGCAGCGAGGCCAAGCAGTTATTAATGATGCGTATGTGTATCATTATAACCGGCATCATAACGGTCGGTATGGCTATGATGGTTTCCGGCATTCTCGGCACCATTATGATGGGGCTTAGTCTGACGGCTGCTTTCAGCGTTATCGTCATCGTCGCTCTTTTCTTCCCGCGCTATGCCTGCAAGGCTGCCGGGTTTAACACCATGCTCGTCGGCCTTTTGGTACTGATCGCGTGGCAGCTTGTCCCTGCCGTTCGCGTTTTGCCGCACGTGATTTATCTGGAATGGATTGCCTGCATCCTGACTTACGCGCTGACGGTGGTTCTTGTGCCTGAGAAAAAAGCTATTGCCGTCGCTTCTTAATTAATGACAGTGTATAATTGTAATGTTTCAGTCCCGGAGAGCGAAAGCTCACGGGACTGTTTTTTTTACTTTTTGGCTGGGATAAAGAAGGTAATTCGGAACATTTGCCTAATATATACATGTTAATAAACAAAAATGTCCCCGGCAAAAGCCGGCCGCTTGATTTTAAATTTATGGAGGTGGCATTGTGGCCAAGTCTGCTAACCAAAAAGCCAAGATACTGTACATAAAGAAATTCCTGCTGGAAGAAACCGATGAGAACCATACTTTGACGGTAAACCGGATCATCGCAAAACTGGCAGCCCTCGGAATCAATGCCGAAAGAAAGAGTATTTATGACGATATTGAAACGCTCAGGGAGTTCGGGCTCGACATTATTTGCACGAGGAGCAGGTCGAATACTTACTTTGTCGGCGAAAGGCTGTTCGAACTGCCAGAGCTGAAACTGCTTGTTGACGCGGTCGAGGCTTCAAAATTCATTACCGGCAGAAAGTCGCTGGAACTGATCGGGAAGCTTGAAGGCTGTACGAGCAAGCATCTGGCGAGCTCGCTGCACAGGCAGGTTTATGTCAAAAACCGTATCAAGAACATGCACGAGAGCATTTATTACAATATCGACAAAATTCATAAGGCAATTGCCGACAAGAAGCAAATCTCTTTCAAGTACCTGGAATGGACGATCGACGGAGGCGAAAAGGTCAGGAAAAACGGAGGGAAATACTGCGAAAATCCTTGCGCTCTTTGCTGGGACAACGACAATTATTACCTGATTGCCTATAATGGCAAGTATGAAAAATTCCTGCATTACCGCGTCGACAAAATGGCCGAGGTGTCCATTCTTGACAGCGACTGTGAGTTCGGCCCCGAATGTGGGCAGTTTGACGTGGCAAGTCATGCACAGAAACACTTCGGCATGTTTGGCGGAGAGGAAACGAGCGTAGAACTCCAGTTTGAGAATTCTTTGGCCGCCGTTGTAATCGATCGTTTCGGTAAAGACGTACAGGTCAGGAAAGTTGACGACAATAATTTCTTAATTAGCGTGAACGTTGTCGTCAGCCCCGTTTTCTATGGCTGGCTTATGGGCTTCGGCACCAAGGCCAAGGTGCTCGGACCGGTTTGGGTAAAGAGGGAAATGGGCAAAAACTGTAAGCGGCTAATGCACTTTTATAAATAGCGAGGCAGATATGAAAAAGGACAATATAGTGACAATGAGATATCCCCGTCCGCACTTTAAGCCACAGGCGGCCATGGTCGAAGTGACCGAAGATGACGATGAGGTGATTGACCGTGATCTGGGGTATATTGAAGGCGAATTCAGCGACTCACGACCATACCGGGTGGAGTGCTGGTGTGTCGAGGAAGTGAGAATGGCGACAATTTATTTTTCCGACCGCAAGATGAAAGACAGCACGAAGGAAGACTTGCTGGAATTTCTCGAGCAACAGGGTCTGGTAAGGTGGCTGCCCGGCAAAAAAAACCTGCAGCCCAGGAATGTCAAGGATGAACTCGGCAGATCAATGTGGGCGATCAATATCAAGCTGCAGAACGGCTCAAGCAAGTACGCCGAAATCATCGGCGAATTCATAGCATATGACAATGCCGGCGACCGGCATTAGTGCAATGAGGTGAAAAATGACAGACGAACACGAAAGAGTAAGAATCACACAAACTCTTGAAGAAAGTGACTACATTAACATAAAGCTCGACAATGAAAGACTGGCGAAGCAAGACTTTGCTTCTTTATTTTCCTTATTTGCGGTGCTTGCGGAACAAAAAAGCTTTTTAGAGAAATTCAAGGGAAGAATGGCGATTAACTTCGCCTTGCGGCAGGAAAGCGACATTGCGAGCGAGGATGCACGGACTTATGTAAAGAGACTTTGTGACGGCTGTCACGGCCTCTTTTTCTTTCTTGACAAGCAAACGCCTTCCTTGAAGAACCTGACGATAGCTTATTGTGCCACGGGAGTCGCGGACGGCGACGATTACAAGCTGGACGCGAAAGTTTTTCGGGAATTTTTGCGGCAGCAGCTGCAGGAAATTATTTTGCTGGGGGCACACCATAAGCTGGAGCCGGAAGCAATCGAGGGAGAAGTGAAAGCTGTTTATGACTATTTCGGAATAAAGGAGTCTGTGTTATGAGCGTCTTGTTTGTTGAGTATCCCAAGTGCGGCACTTGCCGCAAGGCAAGAAAATGGCTCGAGCAACAAGTCATTGAGTTTGACAGCCGTCACATCGTGGAAAAGCCCCCGCAGTCGCAAGAATTGAAGCTGTGGTGGCAAAGAAGCGGCCTGCCTTTGAAAAAGTTTTTCAATACGAGCGGCGTGCTCTACAAAAAGCTCTCCCTGAAGGATAAGCTTGGCCGGATGAGCGAAGAGGAACAGTTGGAGCTGCTTGCCTCCGACGGCATGCTCGTCAAGAGGCCGCTTCTCATTGCTTCTGACTTTGTCCTGGTGGGGTTTAATGCCGAACAATGGGAAAGCAGCCTGCGTCAAACGCATAAGAAGTCATAAAGAAACAACCGCCTGCGAGGGGTTCGCAAGCGGCCGCTTCAAGGGAAAGTTGTTTATGATGATTTAATGGGAAGGGTACGGTAAGAGGGGGTAACTCCTACCTTGGCTAAATTATAACTTGAATATTTGACAAACAAAGGGCAAATCTATGAAGAAATTGTGAAATGTTGCCATTGGCAAAGAACAATGCTGCCGAGCCATCAATCCTTCTAAGAAAAATGCTGCTTGCGTCCCGCTTAAGTGCAAAAGCATAGGCTTGGGGCAACAGACGCTTCCGGTGAAAATCATGCATACTCAAAAAGGACCGACTTTAACCATTGGAATATTGCTCTCCCTAAGCCTGACTGTTTTGGTCAAGGGTCTGGCGTGGCCGCATTTCAGCGCGTGGAGCGGCATTCAGCTTACTATGTGGCTGGCGCTTTTAGCCGGCTGGGCAAACTGGCTTGGCTATCGCGGCATTTTTTGCCGTTTCCTTGCCATCGTCGGAGAACTTGCGGCAATTTTTGTCGGCGCACATTTGCTGCTCCCCGCGTTCTGGCCGGAAGAAATTCAAAACGGCCTGTTCCTGCTTTTATTCCTGGGCGGAGCGGGTCTCGCCTGGCTTTTTTTGCTTGTTTCGCAAGAGGAGCAGGACAACAAGGGGTTTGCAGACAAGCTCTTTTTTTACCTCCCGCCCGTTGTTGCTTTCTGTGCCGCGCTCGGGGTGTTTAATTTCGCCGGCCCCTTTGCTGCTGCCTCTTGTTTATGTTTTTACTACACTTTATTGGGCGGTGCCTTTGTCAGGGAAAGCTTGAAGCGTTATTCGTGGTTCGGATTCAACCTTGGACTTTTGATGCTCTGCGTTACGGCTTGGGCTTTAATCGTGAGTACGGAATATCCGTTAACAATTGACGGGTCAGTTGCGGCGGCGGTCTTTGGCTTTTTGTTGCTTGCAAATTTATATTTTTATCATAGAAAATACAAAATGAAAAGAATGAGGAGAAAAAGGAAATGAAGCTGATCTCATGGAACGTTAACGGACTTCGCGCCTGTATGAACAAGGGTTTCAAGGAATTTCTGCAGGAAGCCGACGCCGACATTTTCTGCGTGCAGGAAACCAAGATGCAGCGTGAACAGGCGGAATTTGATTTCAACGGATATGACGAGTATTGGAACAGCGCAGAGAAAAAAGGCTATTCCGGCACAGCTGTTTTTTCAAAGGAGAAGCCGCTCGAGGTGACTTTAGACATGGGCGTCGCGGAGCATGACCGCGAAGGACGTGTTATTACCGCCGAATACGCCGGCTTTTATCTGGTCAATGTCTATACGCCAAATTCGCAGCGGGACTTGCTGCGTCTAAATTACCGCATGCAGTGGGAGGATGATTTCCGGGCTTACGTTCTGCAATTGGAGGCGAAGAAGCCAGTCATCATCTGCGGCGACCTGAACGTGGCCCATCAGGAAATTGACTTGAAAAATTTTGCCTCCAACAGGCGCAACGCGGGATTTACCGACGAAGAGCGGGCAAAAATGACAGAGCTTCTTGCCTCCGGCTTTATTGATACCTTCCGCTATCTTTATCCGGACAAGACGGGCGCCTATACCTGGTGGTCCTATATGTTCAAGGCAAGGGAAAAGAATGCCGGCTGGCGTATCGATTATTTCCTTGTTTCCAAAAACCTTGCGGAACGCATAACGGAAAGCCTGATTTATGCGGAGGTGCAAGGCAGCGACCATTGTCCTGTCGGCCTGGTATTGAAATAAGCAATAAGTGAAGAAAAAGCTGAAGTTCAATGTGAACTTCAGCTTTTTTTGTTGGACCTGCCGGGTTTTGCCTTAACGGTTTCCTTTTTTTGGCTATAGCCGGCCCAGACGAAGAGCGCGGCAGCTATAATCGCGAAGACAAGGCTTGTCGCCTGTGCCGATTTCAGACCGAACATAAGCGGCTCGGTATAATCGCCGCGCATTGTTTCAAGACCGAAACGGACCAGGGAATAAAGGAAGACGTACAGCGTCGCTGCCTGGCCGCGGGCATGTTCAGTCGTGCGGAATATCAGCAGCAGCGCAAAGATTACTACGTCAAG